>NZ_NHSN01000010.1 GCF_016653405.1 Halorhodospira halophila | reverse complement strand
CGAGAAGCTGCGCCAGCGCCTGGCGTATGCTGGCTGGATCAAGGGCCGACAGCCACAGTCGCCGCACAGGGCCACGGTAGCCGGCATGATCCAGGATCTCGCGCCCGATGGTCTCCCCTTCACGGTCCGCGTCCGTCGCCAGGACCACCTCGTCGGCCTGGCTCAGTAGACGCCTGACGATGCGGTACTGCTCTTTGGCCTTAGGGCGAACCTGCAGCTGCCACTGCCGCGGGAGGATCGGTAGGGTCTCGAGCCGCCACTGGCCCAGCTGCTCGTCGTAGGCCTCGGGCGGCGCCATGGCAAGTAGATGGCCGAAGCCCCACGTCACCGCGACGCCGGAGCCATGCTGGCAGCCGGCGTCGCGGCGTGTGGCACCCAGCTCGCGGGCGATGTCCCGGGCCTGAGAAGGCTTTTCGCAGAGGTAAAGCTGCATGGCCTTTACTCCAGGGCGCCCTCAAGCTGCTCGGTGAGGTTGCGCTCGAACGCCTCGGGATCGGAAGGCCACGGTGCGTGATCCTCGGGGCGTCCCCATCCGGCAAAGAACTGGTGATACGCCGCACGAACACGGGTGCGATCCTGCTCCCGCTCGAGGTCCACTTGCAGGACGACGCGGTCGTCACCGATCTCTGCGGCGTCGCGCAGGGAGTAGTAGGCCCCCGGCTCGCTGATGTAGTGATAAAGGCCGGTGTCCTCGGCCAGCTCGTGATTATGGCGCTGAGCCGGAGTCTTGTAGCCGAAGGTTTGGCGCACGCGGTTGTACGCGGTATCGACATCGAGATCCGCGAGCTCCTCGTAGGCGATCACGTACCCATCATCGGTTTGCGGCGCATCGGTGAGCTCGTCAGGTAGAGGCGGCGGCTCCGAGGGGTCGCCCTGGTCCGGAGTTTCCGCGCCGGCGTCGGCGCTTCGCTCGTCGTCCTCGCCCTCATCCGTCTCGAACAAGGCGCCTGTATCTAGGGTGTACTCGACATCATCGCGCTCATCCTCCTGGATCATGGCGCAGCCGGTCGCCAAAGCAGACGAGAGGAGCGCAGTAATCGTGGTGTGCTTCGGCTTCATAGTCCGCCCTCCTGTGGCGATCAGTCGCTAAAATCGACGAAAAGCGTAAAAATGCCGGAGTCGGCACTATGAAGTATTTGCGCTTCCGGGGGCATTCGCCACCGCGCCATCGCTGTCCGAGGTGTTCTCCTCTTGGGCGTTATGTCGGCGGCGTATGGTGAGGGAGTCGATCCTTCCCAGATCCGGGTCAACGTGGCGGGCGCGGATCTCCAGTTGGCGACGCTCCTCGCCGGTCTCCTTGTCCACCCATTGCGACTCGAAAAGCTCACCTTCGACAGCAACCCGCGTGCCCTTGGGCAGGAGTCGGGCTGCGGTTTCGGCGCGGGAGCCCCAGAGGCTCACGTTGGCCCAGAAGCCACCGCGCTCGTTAAAGCCACCTTCGCCGTCGGGGATGGGTCGATCGAAGTAGACCCGCAGGTTGGCAACTGGTGTGTCCTGGGCGTGGCGCAAGGTGGGTGTCGCACCAAGATTGCCTCGGCCACGGAAGAAATTGGCCATGGCTGCGTCCTCCTGCTGGGTGGTGGTTACCCAGTCTGGGAGGATGTGCCAATTCGCGGGTCAAAAAACGTTCACTGCGATGACCAATTTCGCTCTAGCGCATCGAGCTGAGCCATGTGCTCGGCGAAGCGCTTCAGCATGCGCAACTCGGCGTTCGCGACGCTGGCCCGGGTATTGAGTCGCTGGGCCTCGCGGTCAATGCTGAGCCACGCGAGACGAGTCAGCTGTGGGACGTTCTGGTGTTCCAAGTGTTCTTGGACCTGCTCCGAGGTAAAGCTGAGCCAGGATTGTCGAGACTCCCTGGTGCCTCCGAGGCGCCAGCGGATCACCGGGGCCCGTTCGTTGCCGCTGGCATGGATGCCGGGGTAGATCGGCCTGGGCTGGGTCGGCCACTGACGCCGAAATCGTTCTACGAGGGCCCTCATCTCTTCGCAGGTGCAGAGCAAGCTCTTCTCCAGCTCGGCTGACCGCTTACGAGCCTGTTCGATAGCGTCCGGTGCGTCGAGCTCGATCATGGATCCAACGCCTCCCTTACCCTTAAAGGGCCCTTTAAAAGGGGTGGTAGTCGCAGTCGGTGACTCAACCCGCCCTCATTGGACCATGCATCTGGGATCACGGCGCATGGTGGCCAGTCATGATGGGTGACCAGGGGGTGCTACGTGCACCCCCTAAGACGCTTATCGTTACCGGCTGATGCATAAGGATGTGGGGGTGCTACGTGCACCCCCCCCCCTTCCGGTGGGGCGAGGCGCTAAGTGACATCGTTATCGGCCGCTGCCTGATCGGCCTGGATTGCCGGTGCAACCTCGGCACGCAGCGTGCCTTCGATGATCGCCCGCGGTGGTTCGCCCCATTCCTCGATCATCTGCTGTGCAGCGGGTGTGGGTTGTTCTAGGTCGGGGCGTTTGACCGCACGGTAGCGCCAGCCCTGCGGGATGTGGAACACCCCGCGAACAAGGCGTCCCCCTTCATAGAGGCGTCGCTCGCTGTCGTCGCGACTCAGTAGCCCGACATGGCGCGCCGTAAGCACGGCTCTCGCGTACTGGTCGAACTCGGCGATTAGATAGGCGCCCATGTACCCGTAAGGCGAAGTGAAGGACAGAGGGACCTGGATCGGTCGGAGGCTTTCAGCAAGTTCGATCTCGACCGCTGGCATCGATTGCAGGGCCTGATCCATCTGCTCGCGCAAAGCTTCAAGGCCTTGTCGATTCTCTTGTACGGCCTCGTGAGTTTGGAGCAGAAGCCAGTCTGCCCATGGGTCATCTCTGCTGGCCGCGTTCCAGATGCCTCGCATGAGTGTGGCGAAGCGAGTCAGGCCTATGATCTCGGCTTTATGCGGCTCCTGGCGGCGACTGCGGCCATGCACCAAACGCTGAGCCTGCCGTGTTTGGATGGTCATACGTGCCTGGCCTCGAAGCCCGCCTGGTTTCTGCGAGCTGCTACACGCGGCCAAAGGTTGTTGCTCACTGCAGATGGTCGCGAAACTTCCACGGCTCATCGCCAAGCTCCTCTAGTAGCGGCATCAATGCGGGTTTGAATTTCGTCGAGGATGGTCTGGGGGTTTTTGATGTCGCGCAGGTGGACCTCTCCAGAGTCCCCGGTCCCGGCTGAGGAGACGTGCACGGAGCCGATCCTGAGTAGGCGGTCGATAAAACCTTGCCTGAGCGTGGGAATCCTGGCATGCCGGTAATCAATCGACCGCCGTTGTCGGCGGATAATACCTTCCTGCGCAACCAGTCGGTCTGCCCCGAGCTCGTATCGGAAGGAGAAAACGTTCAGGAAAAGGCGAAAACTGCCCCAGGCGAATAGCATCAGCCCGATGGTCGCGACCGAGGCAGCCACCAATGAGGCCTCTAACCAGGAGGGCTCCCACAGCGCAAACTGAGCCAGCGTCCCGGATAGGTTGCGGCCCAGCTGCTCTCCGTTACTGGAACTTAGAACAAGGCCCCCGCCGATTGCGGTTTGTACCAAGGGGGTGGTCTGCGCACGCCATGCTGGTCGCAAGCGGACCGGTGGCTGTGAGCGCAGAGCGTGTTGGTTATCACTCACGCTGCAGTCCGGCCGCAGGGCGTAGCCATTGCCATGCTCCACAAGCGTAAATCTCGTACCGCTGAAGCGATGGAGCACATGTCGGATATGAGTAGCTTCTGCCTTGGTCCACGGCTGTTGTCGATGATTCAAAATCATCGGGCTACCTCCCGTTGCCACGCGCCTTAGTCAGACTATGAATCTCGCCAACAGCCGAAGAAGGGAAAACGCAGAAGCGGGAAGCAGGAATTCTCGCTCTGGTCTGCTGTGGTGACGAGCAGTCTTGGGGATCCACGGTGTCGAGAGCGAAGAGGCTGGATGCTGGGTTTATTCTCGCAGCTTCGATCGCGTGCGAAGGAGGATCCAAAGGAGCCACCGCGCCCCGGTCTCCTGCCTGTCTGCTCAGCGGGGAGGCTGCTGCGAGCCCCTGAGCGGGTTAAACGCGTGCGCAAGATCGTCCAGCTCACAGCGTTCCCGGTGACGCACCGGGTAGAGCTGGTGGATTCCCTGCTGAGGTCGTTCGCGGGTTTGGTGCAGGAGCTGCCAGCCTCGGAGACCCACCACCATGCCGGGAGAGGGGGGCTGCTGGATCACGGTCTGGAGACGGCGATCTACAGCTTGCAGCGGCGTCAGGGGCACGTCCTGCCTCCGCACGCCGAGCCGGAGCGCGTCGTTCACGAAGCGGATGCCTGGACGTATGCC
Source organism: Halorhodospira halophila (assembly GCF_016653405.1). Taxonomy (NCBI): domain Bacteria; kingdom Pseudomonadati; phylum Pseudomonadota; class Gammaproteobacteria; order Chromatiales; family Ectothiorhodospiraceae; genus Halorhodospira; species Halorhodospira halophila. The sequence goes on along the minus strand of NZ_NHSN01000010.1, from coordinate 40,560 downwards.
TTGCTGGCTTTGGCCCTTGTCCATGATCTCGGGAAAGTCGTTGTGGATCAGCGGATCACGCTCTACGGCTCGGGTGGGCAAAAGTTGCGGCTGTGGGAGCCTTGGTACGGGACCATGTCCGATATGGGGGCTGTTTGGTACGCGGTTCGATATGCCTCGGGGAGGGTGCATCGGCTGCATGAGCCTGCCTCAGCCCTGCTAGCTCATCGGGTAATCCCTGCGTCAGGGCTAGCCTGGATCGCTCGCCATCCTGACCTCTTCTCGCTTTGGGCCGCTGCTCTCCAGGGTCGGCTTGAGGATGCCGGCATTCTCGGGCAGTTGCTGCAGCAGGGGGATCGTGAGTCTGTTGCACGGAGTCTCGGTGGGGAGCTCCCTGAGCCGCTCGCCGCTGTTAAAGAGCCCTTGGGCGAGCGGCTGCTGAAGACGCTCCGTTACCTCTTCCGGGAGAAGGGTATGCCGTTGAATCGCAACGGGGCGGCTGGGTGGCTCAAGGGAGAGGACCTGTGGCTGGTTTCCAAACGGGTTGCGGACGCGCTCCGGGAGCAGCTCCACGAGGAAGGGTTCCACTCATTGCCTTCTCGCAACGAGAGGCTCTTCGATGTCCTCCAGGAGCAGGGGGTTGTGGTACCCAGCGGCGATAGGGCCATCTGGAAAGCTTGGGTGACGGGCGATGGATGGCGGCACGAGCTGACGCTACTCAGGGTAGAGGCGTCTCGGATTTGGCCCGAACCTGAGCAGCGTCCCTCCGAGTTTGAGGGTAGCGTCGAGCCGGTCACGGAAGAGCAGGGCACAGGCTCACCGGTCGAGCCGGCGCCCGGTGGCGAGGAGCCTGGTGTAATAGCCGAGGAGGAGGGGCAATCCGCGGACAAGCTGGATTCCGTGGGTGATGATCGTTCTGCTCAGGTTGGTGAGCGGGCTGAGTCTGCGGCGGCGTTGCCGGATGACTCAGACCCAGGCGAGGCTTTCTGGCTGTGGCTCACCCAGCGCCTCGGTCAGGGTGACCTAGCGGTTAATCAGCGGGATGCCCGGCTCCACGTTGTAGAGCTCGAGGATGGCAGCCACGGCTTGCTGCTCGTCAGTCCTGGGATTTTCCAGGATTACGGGCGAGAACAGGGCCAGGAGTGGCAGCGCGTGCAGAGGCGCTTCCTTAAGAAGCAGCTGCATCGGAAAGCGCCGGATGGGACCAACATCCATCGTTACGTTGCCAAGGGGCAAAGAAGGGCTAGTGAGCTTAAGGGCGTCGTTATCCCCGAGGCAGCCCAGCTATTCTCCAGCCCTCCAAATCCCAATCCATTCGTATGCGCGCATTGGTCACGTTAGAAAGTGGTATGTTCTCTCCTCGGGGAAATTGAAAAGAGCCAGGGGCTTGTTTTTAAAGTGCCGTCCTGCTGCTCACTCACGTGAGAGTAGGAGGCAAGGAGGCGCCATCATGGCCCCTGAAGAGAGCTCCCTGGACACGGAAGACCGGGGAGGGCGGACGCTCGGCGAGCTATTCCAGCTCTACTGCCAGGTTCGTGCCTTGCAGCCCGACACTGTCCGCACCTATCGCCTGGTCTGTCGACGGTTTGAGGCCGATCAGAGAGTTCGTCGGTTGGAACAGGTGACGCGTGACCGATTGTTGGGGTGGCGGAGTCAGATCCTCAGGCGGGCTTCGCCAACCACATGGAACACCTATCGACGCCACCTCCGCGCGCTTCTGCGTTACGCGGAGGAGATCAGTTGGATCGAAGAAAACCCTTTCAGGCATGTACCTACGGCCCCGGAGCCGTGGAACCGCAAGAAACGGGTCAGCCAGACCGTGCTTGCGCGCGCGCTTGATACGCTCGGCCGGGAAGGCGAAACGCTCCAGCCGCGCTGGTTCTGGCGCTCGGTTCTGATCACGTTCTATTACACGGGGATGCGCCGGCGACAGCTGATGCACCTCGTTTGGCGCGATTACGACTCAAGGCGCGCCGCGTTGCTGCTGGTCAGCGAGACCAGCAAGACTCGCAAGGAGTGGGAGATCCCGGTCCCGCGGCCTGTTCAGCAGGAGTTTGTTGTCCTCTGGCAGGAGGCGACCCGAGTCCTTGGCGCCCCGCCGAGCGGGGATCGAGCCATCTTCGACCTGCCGCTGTTCAGGCCCGCGCCATCACGCCGGCAAAAATATTTCGCTAAGACCGGCCTCACCGGCGAGCAGGTGTCTGGCTTCTTCCGACGTCTCTCCGATGAGCTGGGGGAGTCGATCACCGCGCATCGGTTGCGCCACACTTGTGCCAGCGAGATTGCTGGGCAACCTCAACCCGACCTGCGTGGCTTGCAGCAGCTCCTCGGGCATAGCAGCCTAGTGACCACGATGCAGTACGTGGAACCGGACCTGGGGCAGCTGCATCGACTGGTAGATGGCCTGCCGGACCCACGGGGGTCAGGCGGCGGGCGACGGCGAAGGTAGATCAGAAAGGCTCGGCGCTTGACTGGAACGCGTAGTCATGCGGTGATGGGAAGCGAAAACGGCTGCGGCGCATCGGGGGTGTGCTGCAGCAAGTGAAACGGGGAGATGTATTTAGGCGGTTTGAGCGGGAAAGCAGGTCGAACCCCTACCGCGGTTCGAGCACTATCAAGTGTTGTTTGCCCAGGGGTCACATGGAAGTGGGAGAAGAGCCGGTGTCGCCGCACCGGCTCTTCGGAGCCCGCCAACGGGGAGTCAAGCGGGCTCGCCCCTGGCCTGGTGTCTACCTTGGCATACGTAGGGTTGCCAATGGTAGCGAAGCTGGTGGGCCGCCAAGGACTCGAACCTTGAACCTACTGATTAAGAGTCAGCTGCTCTACCAATTGAGCTAGCGGCCCGTTTGAGAGGGACTTATTGTGCCAAGCCGTTGCCGGTCAGGCAAGTTGTCTCGGCAAACGAAAAAGGCCCGGCGCACCGGGCCTGATCGTGTTGGATGGGGTGAGCGATGGGACTCGAACCCACGACCACCGGAGCCACAATCCGGGGCTCTACCAGCTGAGCTACGCCCACCACCGTAAATCGTTGTACCCTGCCTGCGCTGCGCGTTTGGCGCGCCCGGCAGGGTTCGAACCTGCAACCGTCGGCTTAGAAGGCCGATGCTCTATCCGATTGAGCTACGGGCGCAGTGCTCGGCAGTTCGTGCCACGACCGCCTGGTTGACCAGGTGGTCGGGGTGGAGGGATTTGAACCCCCGACTCCCTGCTCCCAAAGCAGGTGCGCTACCAGACTGCGCTACACCCCGTAGGGTCACCGCAGATCCGCGCTGACCGCCGCGGTCTAGGTGCGAAATCATAGCGACCCCGCCTGTCGTCGTCAATTCCCCATTCGTTGCTGGCCGTTGCCGGCGCCCCCGCGGCGTGCGAAAATCCGCCTCAATTCGCGGTTCTTCGGGGGATTCATGCCTGCACAGATCCTGGATGGGAAAGCCATCGCGGCCAAGCGTCGTGCACTCGTTGGAGAGGCTGTCGAAGAGCGGGTGCAACATGGTCTGCGCCGGCCCGGGCTGGCCGTCATCCTCGTCGGGCAGAATCCGGCTTCAGCGGTGTATGTCCGCAACAAGCGGCGAGCCTGCGAGGAGGCCGGCATCCTGTCGCGGGCCTATGACCTCGAGGCCGATGTCAGCGAGGGTGAGCTGCTTGAGCGGATCGATCGGCTCAATGCCGACCCGGAGATCGACGGTATCCTGGTCCAGCTTCCGCTGCCGGGTCATATCGACGAGCAGACGGTGATCGAGCGGATCGACCCGATCAAGGATGTCGATGGCTTCCACCCGGAGAATATGGGCCGACTGGCGCTGCGACTGCCCGGGCTGCGTCCGTGTACCCCGCGAGGGGTCATGACGCTGCTCCACCACACCGGGATCGAACTGGAGGGGCGCAATGCAGTGGTGCTGGGCCAGTCGAACATCGTTGGCCGGCCGATGACCCTGGAACTGCTCAATGCCCGCTGCACGGTTACGGTCTGCCACAGTCGCACCCGCGATGTGGCCGAGCGTGTCCGCCAGGCGGATCTGGTGGTCGCATCGGTGGGCAAGCCGGGGTTGGTCCAGGGCGACTGGATCGGCGAGGGCGCCGTGGTCATCGACGTCGGCATCAACCGCCTGGATAGCGGCAAGCTCACCGGCGACGTCGACTTCGCGGCGGCCAGCGAGCGTGCCTCTTGGATCACGCCGGTGCCGGGCGGGGTGGGCCCGATGACCGTGGCCACGCTGCTCGAGAACACTCTGGATGCTGCCCGCAACCGGGACGAACTGACTGCGGCGGCGTGCTAAGCTGTCTCCGGACAGAGTGACGGGGACAGGGAGTCGGATGGCCACGCACGAGAAGCGCCGTTTCAGCCGGGTGAGCTTTCATGCTCCCGCCCGCTTGGTCGATGCCGGGGGTCACGGTCGCGAGGTCGAGATCCTGGATCTGTCCATGCGCGGTGCCTTGGTGCGACTCAGCGACGGGAGTTCTCCTCAGGGTGCCCTCTGCGATCCACAGAGCCGCTGGACGCTGGAGCTCTCCCTGAGCGAGGAAGACCGGATCTGCATGGAGGTGCAGCCCGCCCACTGGCATGAGCAGGAGGTAGGGTTGCGCTGCGAGCGGATCGACCTGGACAGCATGGTCCATCTGCGCAGCCTGCTTGAGGCCAACTTGGGTGATGTCGATCTGGTCAACCGGGAGTTGATGCAGCTCGTCTCCTGACTTCGAAACGGTCCCGGCAGCCGCAGCGCGCCATCGCCGCGGCGCCTTGCGCTCGTAGGCGTCCGGGCGGGTGCTCCGAGCACCCCCGCCCGCCCCGTGCGTCCTTCCCGTCTTGAAGCTCACGCTGTAGTCGGCCGTTGGCTAGCCTGTACTCTGCAGCCCGGCGCTGAGCCCGGCGATGGTCATCTTGACCAGATCGGTCAGTCGCGGGTGCTCCTGTTCCCGGGATTGCCGCAGCCGCGATAGGGCCGAGAGCTGAAGCAGCGACAGGGCGTCCAGGTCGGTGCGGCGCAGCTCGTGGCTCGCCTGCAGGGCCGGCTGGCGCTCGAGCAGGCGTTCCTTGCCCATGGCCGCCAGGAGCCAGTTACGGGTGCGTTGCCACTCGTCGAGGATTCGTTCGCGCAGCCCCGGGTGGCCGCCGAGCTCCAGGGCCTGACGGCCAAGGGTGAGATCCGCCCGGGCCAAGCCCATCTCGACGTTCTCCAGCAGCTGGGCGAAGAAGGGCCAGTCGCGGCGCATCTCGCGCAGCCGGGCGAGCCCGCCCTCGGTTTCGCCGATAGCGGCCAGGCCGGTGCCCACGCCGTACCAGGCGGCCAGGTTGATGCGGCTCTGTGACCAGGCGAAGACCCACGGGATCGCCCGCAGACTCTCCAGGTCGCGGGCCGCGCTACGGTGGGCCGGCCGCGAGCCGATCTCCAGCTGCCCGATCTCCTCGTAGGGCGTCACCCGGGTAAAGAAATCGGCGAACCCCTCGGCGTGGACCAGCTCGTGGTAGGCGCGCTCGCTTGCCTCGCTCATGCGTCGGAGCTCGCCGCGGTAGCGGGCCGCGACCCGCGCGGCGCGCTCTTCGGCATGCCCGGTGGACATGGCCAGCACGGCGTTGATGGTCTGCTCCAGGTGCCACCGCCCGGAGTCCACCGTCCGGTAGCGCGTGAAGATCATCTCCCCCTGCTCGGTGACCTTCAGCCGGCCGTCCACCGAGCCGGATGCCTGGCCACGGATTGCCCGGTTCAGCGGACCGCCGCCACGGCCCAGGGAGCCGCCGCGGCCGTGGAAGAGGGTAAGTTGGATGCCGTGCCCGCGCGCCCAGCTGGCCAGGCGCTCTTGGAGTTCATGGAGCACGGCGTTGGCGGCGAGAACACCCACGTCCTTGGCCGAGTCCGAGTACCCGACCATGACCTCCAACTCGTACCCGCGGGCCTGCAAGGCGTGCTGTTCGCCGGGTAGCTCGAGGAGTTCGTCGAGGACTGCCGGGGCGTGCTCCAGATCCCGGCGCGTTTCGAACAGCGGGATGATATCGAGACGGAAGGTGGCCCACTGTTCCTCGGGCACCGCCAGGCGGGCGAGGGCGCGCACGGCGGCGATGTCCGCCGCCGTGCGCGTGAACGAGATGATGTAGCGCCGGCACGCCTCGGGTCCGTAGGCGGCCTGCAGATCGGCGGCGGCGCGCAGGGTGTCGAGCACCTCTTGCGTGGCCGCGCTGGTCGGTTCCGGAGCCGTTGCCCAGCCCTCGCGCGCCAGGCGGTCGAGTTCCGCGGCGTCGGTGCTGACCCCCGGGGCCAGCTCCTCCAGAGCGGCGGCATGGACACTGGCGTGCTGGCGAAGCTCCAACTCGGCGAGGTGGAAGCCGAAGGTCTCGACCTGCCAGCGCAGGTCCTGGAGGGCGCCGTAGGCCAGGCGCGGGATCCCGGCGCCGGCCAGCGAGCGCTGGACCTGGTCGATCTCGGCGAGCAGCTCCGCGGGGCCGTCGAAGCCGCGCTCCGGATCGCCCTGGCGGCGGGCGCGCAGGCGCTCGGCGGCGTAGACGAGCTTGTGCCGGTGGGCCTGATCGGGGGAGGTCCGCGCCAGGGCGGCGGCCTGTTCCGGGAAATCGGCGCGGTCGCGCTCCAGGCCCTGAAGCAGCTCCGGGGCCGGCGGCGCGTAGCGGTCGCTGGCGGTGAACGTGCGGGCCACCTCGCGGGTGCGCTGCTCAAGGCGCTGGAGGACCTGTGTCGCCTGCTGGGCCATCGCCCGGTGGGTCACCTCCGCGGTGACATTGGGATTGCCGTCGCGGTCACCGCCCACCCACGAGCCGTAGCGCAGGAAGGCCGGGGTGTGGGGCGTGCGGGCCCCGGTGTTGCGGGGGGCCAGGGTGCGCTCCACCTCGTGGTAGATGCCCGGCACCAGGTCGAAGAGCGTCTGGTCGAAGACCGCCATGATCCGTCGCGCCTCGTCGAGGGGGGTGGGGCGCTCCTGGCGGAAGGGCGCCGTGGCCCACAGCGCGGTGAGTTCCTCGGCCAGGCTGCGGCGGACGTCGAAGGCGAGGGCGTCGTCGGCCTCGTGCAGGTCGAGGCGTTCGAGCTCCCGCGAGATGCGCTGTAGCGCATCAACCACTGCCCGGCGGCGGGCCTCGGTGGGGTGGGCAGTCAGCACCGGGTGGATGCGCAGCCGGCGGATCAGCTCGTGGGCGGCGTCCCGGCCCTCGAGCTCGGTGACTTCCTGGATGCCGGCTTCAAGACCATCGCCGACGATGCGCCCGTCCCGCCCCTGTGCCCGCAGGGAGCGCACCCGCTGGCGGTCCTCGGCGAGATTGAGCAGCTGGCAGTGCAGGGTCAGGGCCCGGGCCACCTTGTGGCCCGTGGTCGGATCCAGGCGGTCGAGTTCGGCGAGGGTCGGCTCCGGGTCGGGGTGTTCGGTCCAGTGGAGTTCGTGGGCGGCCTGGCGCAACCGGGCCAGTGGGGTGGTGACGCGCTCCCCCTCGCACTCCTGCAGCACGTCGTGCAGGACGCCGTCGAGCAGGGCGATCTCCTCGCGCAGCGGCGCGGGGACCACGACCCCGGCGTCGCGGACGGCAGAGATGTCGGAGAAGCGGGCGGCCAGTGGTTGCATGGTACGGATCCAGGCACGGCTGCTGTTGTTCCGGAAGACACTCGGCGCGATCTTGCGCGTTGTCAACGGATTCGCGATGCTCCCCAGGGGTGTGAGGCACTCTGTCGTAACCAACGCTCAGCCACAATCGGGAGGTGCCATGAGCAGGGTACTGGTTCTCTACTACTCCACCTACGGCCACGTCGAGACGCTCGCCCATGCCGTCGCCGAGGGCGCGCGCGGTACCGGTGCCGAGGTGGCGGTCAAGCGCGTCCCCGAGACCATGCCGGAGGAGGTTGCCCGCCAGGCCGGCGCCAAGCTCGATCAGGAGGCTCCGGTCGCCAGTCCGGAGGAACTCGCCGACTACGACGCCATCCTGTTCGGCACCCCCACCCGTTTCGGCAATATGGCCGGGCAGATGCGCAACTTTCTGGACCAGACCGGCGCGCAGTGGTTCAACGGTCAGCTGATCGGCAAGGTCGGCAGCGTCTTCACCTCGACGGGCACCGGTGGGGGCAACGAGACGACGATCACCTCGTTCTGGCACACCCTGGCCCATCACGGGATGGTCATCGTCGGTCTGCCCTACGCGGCAGCGGAGCTGACCGATCTCTCGGTGGTCAAGGGCGGCAGTCCGTACGGCGCCGCCACCATTGCCGGCGGAGACGGCAGCCGTCAGCCGAACGAGCAGGAGCTGGCGCTGGCCCGTTACCAGGGGCGCCATGTGGCCGAGATCGCCCAGCGCCTGCACGGCTGAGCCGGCCTTATTGTTGCCACCGTGCGGCGAGGTGGGCCGCATGAGCACCAGGGGAGAGGATCATGGAGGCGGTGACCTCATTGCTCGAGACGGTTAGTGACTTTGTCTGGGGGCCGGCGATGCTGGTGCTGCTGCTCGGCACCGGCCTCTACCTATCCATCGGCCTCAAGGCCATGCCGATCCGGCGGATCGGCTACGGCTTTCGGCGCATGTGGGGCGGCCGCGCGGAGCGCACCGACGAGCCGGGCGAGATTACCCCCTTCCAGGCGCTCACCACGGCGCTGTCGGCGACCATCGGTACGGGCAACATCGCCGGTGTGGCGACGGCGATCACCCTGGGCGGCCCGGGGGCGGTGTTCTGGATGTGGATCACCGCGCTGGTGGGCATGGCCACCAAGTACGCCGAGGCCGTTCTGGCGGTGAAGTACCGCGAGACCGACGAGCACGGGCGCTACGTCGGCGGTCCGATGTACTACATCAAGAACGGCCTGGGGCCCCGGTGGGCCTGGCTGGGGACGCTGTTCGCGATCTTCGCCATGGTGGCCGCCTTCGGCATCGGCAATACCGTGCAGGCCAATTCGGTGGCCGATGTGGTCGAGTCGAACCTGATGGTGCCGCCCTGGCTCACCGGGCTGATCCTCTCCGCCCTGGTCTTTCTGGTGATCATCGGCGGAATCCGGCGCATCGCCCGGGTCGCCGAGCGTTTGGTGCCGACCATGGCGGCGATCTACGTGATCGGTGGGTTGCTGATCATCGGTTGGAATCTCACCGATGTCCCGGCGGCTCTGGGGCAGATCGTCACCGACGCGTTCACCGGTACGGCGGCCACGGGTGGCTTCGCCGGCGCTGCGGTGTGGGCGGCGATCCGCTTCGGTGTCGCCCGCGGCATCTTCTCGAATGAGGCCGGTCTGGGGTCGGCGCCGATCGCCCATGCCGCGGCGCGCACCCGCAATCCGGTCCGCCAGGGCACCGTGGCCATGCTCGGCACCTTCATCGACACCATCATCGTCTGCACCATCACCGCGCTGGCCATCGTCCTGACCGGGGTCTGGACCACCGGCGAGACCGGCGCGTCGTTGACCTCCATGGCCTTCGGCGAGGGCGTGCCTGGAGGCAATTGGATCGTCACCGTGGGCATGATCCTGTTCGCCTTCACCACCATCGTCGCCTGGAGCTACTACGGCGAGCGTTGCGCCGCGTTCCTCTTCGGGGCCCGGGTGATCACGCCCTACCGCTACCTGTGGGTGGTGCTGCTGTTCGTCGGTGCCATCGCCGAGCTGGGGCTGGTCTGGATCGTTGCCGACATCCTGAACGCCTTGATGGCGATCCCCAACCTGATCGCCCTGCTGGCGCTCTCCGGGACCGTGTTCGCCATCACCCGCTCGTACTTCGCCCCGGGGGGTGGTTCCGAGGAGCCGCAGCGCACGGAGTGACGGGCCAGCCGGGGGCGCCGCCGGCGCCCCCGGGGGCAATCGCCCTTGGGCCCTTATTGCATGACGAACCGGGTGAAGTACACGCCGGCCGCCGGCTCGTCCACACCGTACTCGCGGAGCGTGGCGTTGACGCGATCCAGCGCCTCCTCGCGCAGCGCCTCGCGTGCATCCGGCTCGGCGAGCTCGGTGGAGGACTGATCGGCCAGGAAGAGCATCAGCGCATCGCGGATCGCGGCCTGGTGGGTCTCGATCCCATCGGCTGCGGCCTCGCTGGTGGTGGCGATCTCGACCTCGGCCTCGAGGTACTGCGCCGGCCCGTCGTCATCGAGGTTGACGGTCAGCGCCTGCTCGAGTTCGGTATAGCGGGCCTCGGCCAGGTCCTGCTCGGCCGGCTCCGGCCGTGGTTCTGCGCGGTGCTCCGGGGCCATGCCGGGCGGGGTGAAGACCCCGGTGGCCATGGCCAGCACCAGGCCCAGGGTGGCGAGCATCAGGACGGCCAGGCCGCCGAGTAGCGCGATCAGACCTTTCGGCATGTCGACCTCCTTCGCGGGTCAGCCAGCCCCGGGCAGGTCCTGCCGGGGTGGCAGGGTCAGCTGGTTCATCGGGCGCGGCTGCCGCGCCGGCGCTGCGCCTGCTGCTGCTCTTCCTCGGCGGCGCGCTCGGCGCTGGCCGCGGCGTAGTCCTTGAGTCGTTCCTGGCGCTCGCGGCGCCGACGCAGCGTGGTCTCGTTGCGCTCGATGAGCTCGAAGATCCGCATCATTGAGCCGTAGACCACGTACACCGGGTGATCGCGGCTGCGCTGCGGTTCCTCCGGGCCGTCCCCGGGGATCCACAGCACGCCGCGGGCGTTCACGCTGGCGGCGATCCGCGCGCAGCGTTGCAGCGCCGGGGTGAAGCCGAGGCTGGCGTGCTCCGGCGGCAGCACGTAGAGCGCGTAGCGGGCTTCGCCGGTCTCCACCAGGATGTTAGCCACACCGGCCGGGGTCTCCACGTCGAATCGGTAGCGGTAATCAGGGGCGTTGTCACCCATCCACTGGCGCAGTTCAGCGGAAACGCGTGCTGGGTTGAGCCCTCGGGCGGCGTCGCTGTTGCGGCGGGCGAGGGCGGCACGGCGTTCGCGTTCGCGCTGGAGTTCAGGCAGGGCGGTGCGTACGGCGACGGCCGCCGCCACGGCCGCCGCCCCGAGGATCAGCGGCCAGGCGAAGCTGAGCAGGGTATGGGCCTCTGCAATGATCGGTACCCCGGGCTGGTCGATGAACGTCGGCAGCAGGGCGAGCGCGGCAATCAGCAGGGCCAGGTTCAGCCAGCGGCGCGCCGCCCGCCAGCGCCGAACGGCCGCGGGATTGTCGCGGGTGCGGTGGATGCGGTTTGTGGTGACCTCGCGCAGGGCGAGCAGCAGCACCAGGACCGTGATGGCAAGCAGTATCATCTTCCCTCTGTGCGCGGGCGGCGCCGACGATGGGCAGGTGCCCATGGTAGCGGACCGCGGCCGGCCAGCCGAGCGCTCGGATGCGCATTGCGGGGAACGCGTCAACCGTTGTTATACTGATGCGGCGAAAGGCGTCAGGGTTACCCCCATTACGCCGCGCAGAGTCTGCGAAAGTGGCGGAATCGGTAGACGCGCCGGGTTTAGGTCCCGGTGGGGTTCGCAGCCCCGTGAGAGTTCGAGTCTCTCCTTTCGCACCAGGCAGTCCGTAGGCCGCGCGGTCCAGGACCGTGCGGCAAGCGCGAAACCGCAATCACCAAACGTTTGGATCCCAAGGACTTCCCGATGCAAGTTTCCGTGGAGACGACCGAAGGCCTGGGCCGGCGCATGACGGTCCAGGTCCCCGCCGAGCGCGTGGAGCAAGAGGTAGAACGCCGGCTGAAAGACCTCAGTGGCCGCGTCAAGATGGACGGCTTCCGGCCCGGTAAGGTGCCGGTGAAGGTCGTTCGCAAGCAGTACGGCGCCCAGGTGCGCAGCGAGGTGCTCAGCGAGGTGGTCCAGCAGACCTACTCCGAGGCCCTCGAGCAGGAGTCGCTGCGCCCGGCCGGCAACCCGCACATCGAGCCCAGGCGTACCGGCGAAGGGGAGGACCTGGAGTACGAGGCCACCTTCGACGTGCTGCCGGAGATCGAGGTTCAGGGCCTCGACCAGATCCGGGTCGAGCGGCCCCAGGTCGAGGTCACCGACGCCGACCTGGACAACGTCCTCGAGCGGCTGCGCAAGCAGCACGCCGACTACCAGGAGGTGGATCGGGCGGCCCAGGATGAGGACCGGGTGGTCATCGACTTCCACGGCACCATCGACGGCGAGGCGTTCACCGGCAACTCCGCCGAGGACGCTCCGCTGATCCTCGGCGCCGGGCAGCTGCCCGAGGCCTTCGAGCAGGCCCTGCAAGGCGCCCAGGCCGGCCAGGAGCTGACCGTTGAGCACAAGTTCCCGGACGAGCTGGCCGAGCCGAGCATCGCAGGCAAGACCGCAGTCTTCCAGGTGACGGTCAAGCGGGTGGAAGAGCCGCAGCTACCCGAGCTCGACGACGACTTCGCGGCCCGTCTGGGCATCCAGGAAGGCGGAGTGGAGGCGCTGCGCGACGCCGTCCGCGGCAACCTCGAGCGCGAGCGAGACCAGGCCGTGCGCCAGCGCCTCAAGCGGCAGGTGCTCGATCAGCTGGCCGATCAGAACGAGCTGGAGCTGCCCAAGAGCCTGATCGATGGCGAGATCGAGGCCCTGCGCCAGCAGTCCGGCGCCACCGCCGAAGGCGAGCTGCCCGAGTCGGAGCGTTCCGCCTACGAAGAGGTGGCGGGCCGCCGCGTGAAGCTGGGCTTGCTGGTCAACGAGCTGGTGCGCAGCCAGGGGATCCAGCTCGACCGCGAGCGGATGATGACCCAGCTGCGCGAGATGGCCGCCAACTCCGGCCAGGATCCGAGCGAGGCCCTGCAGCAGATCGCTCAGGACCGGCAGATGATGCAGGGGCTCGAGGCCTCGGTGATCGAGGAGCAGGTGGTCGACTGGCTGCTCGAGCAGGTGCAGACCGAGGACAAGCCCATGAGCTTCGACGAGCTCATGAACAGCGAGGACGGCGACCAGGCTTCGGCCTGAGTCGCGGCCCCAGGAGGCCAACGGCATGAGCGATACGCAGCAATCCGCCCCCGACGTGTTCAACACCGGCCTGGTGCCGATGGTCGTCGAGCAGTCGGCGCGCGGCGAGCGGGCCTACGACATCTTTTCGCGCCTGCTCAAGGAGCGCGTCATCTTCCTTGTGGGCCCGGTGGAGGACTACCAGGCCAACCTGCTGGTGGCGCAGCTGCTGTTCCTCGAGTCCGAGAACCCGGACAAGGACGTGCACCTGTACATCAACTCGCCGGGCGGATCGGTGACCGCCGGGCTGGCGATCTACGACACCATGCAGTTCATCAAGCCGGACGTGGCCACCCTCTGCGTGGGGCAGGCGGCCAGCATGGGTGCTCTGCTGCTCGCCGCCGGCGCCTCGGGCAAGCGCCACGCCCTGCCCAACTCGCGGATGATGATCCACCAGCCGCTGGGCGGGTTCCAGGGGCAGGCGACGGACATCGACATCCACGCCCGCGAGATCCTCAACATGCGGGATCGTCTCAACACCATCCTGGCCCACCACACCGGGCAGGACATCGAGACCATCCGCCAGGACACCGATCGGGACAACTTCATGACCGCCGAGGCGGCCGCGGAGTACGGCCTGATCGACCGGGTCCTGACCAGCCGCGGTGCCTCCGAGTGAGGACCCGCGGGCTGGTTGCGTACCCGCTGAAAAGGGTGCATCGTTGATAACGAATGATTCCAGTGCGCAAACCGAGGCCGTGGCATGACTGATCGAACTCAGAACAAGGGCGAGGACGGCGGCAAGCTGCTGTACTGCTCCTTCTGCGGGAAGAGCCAGCACGAGGTCCGCAAGCTCATCGCCGGGCCATCGGTGTTCATCTGCGACGAGTGTGTCGAGCTCTGCAACGACATCATCCGCGAGGAACTCCAGGAAGGCGCGGCGACGGAGGGGGGCGGTCTGCCCCGGCCCCACGAGATCAACCGCGAGCTCGACCAGTACGTGATCGGCCAGGAGCACGCCAAGAAGGTGCTCTCGGTGGCCGTGTACAACCACTACAAGCGCCTCGAGAGCCGGACCAGCCAAGACGACGTGGAGCTGACCAAGAGCAATATCCTGCTCATCGGCCCCACCGGCTCGGGCAAGACCCTGCTCGCCGAGACCCTGGCTCGGCTGCTCAACGTGCCGTTCACCATCGCCGACGCCACGACGCTGACCGAGGCCGGCTACGTCGGCGAGGACGTCGAGAACATCATCCAGAAGTTGCTGCAAAAATGCGACTACGACGTCGACAAGGCGCAGCACGGCATCGTCTACATCGACGAGATCGACAAGGTTTCGCGCAAGGCCGACAACCCGTCGATCACCCGGGATGTCTCCGGTGAGGGGGTGCAGCAGGCGCTGCTCAAGCTCATCGAGGGGACCACCGCCTCGGTGCCGCCCCAGGGCGGGCGCAAGCACCCGCAGCAGGAGTTCGTCCAGGTCGATACCAGCAACATGCTGTTCATCTGCGGCGGCGCCTTCGCAGGGCTCGACAAGGTCATCCAGGAGCGCTCCGAGCGGGGCGGGATCGGCTTCTCGGCCGAGATCAAGAGCGAGCGGGAGCGGGCCAGCGTGGGCGAGACGCTGCAGACGGTGGAGCCCAGCGATCTGGTCCGCTACGGCCTGATCCCGGAGTTCGTCGGCCGTCTGCCGGTGATCGCGACCCTCAACGAGCTCGACCAGGAGGCCCTGGTGCAGATCCTGCGCGAGCCGAAGAACGCACTGGTCAAGCAGTACCAGAAGCTCTTCGAGATGGAGGGCGTCGAGCTCGACCTGCGCGACGATGCCCTGCGCGCCGTGGCTGACAAAGCCATGGAGCGCAAGACCGGTGCGCGCGGGCTGCGCACGATCATCGAGCAGGTGCTGCTCGAGACCATGTACGAGCTCCCGTCCATGGAGAACGTCAGCAAGGTGGTGGTCGACGAGTCGGTCATCGCCGGCGACAGCGACCCGTACATTGTCTACGCGGGTCCCGAGCACTCCAAGGCGGCGTCCGACGAGTAGGGCGCCGTCACCCGGCGCACCTTGAAACCCGCCCGTATCACCCCCATTCCGAACCCAGAGGAGGGGCGCGCGGCTGCGGCCGCGCGCGTCCCGCCGTTCGCACGCCAATGAGGTTCGCATCCAATGGCTGAGCCAACCGCTCACAACCCCGAATCCCCGCAGACCGTCACCCAGGCGCCGGTTTTGCCGCTGCGCGACGTGGTGGTCTACCCGCACATGGTGATCCCGCTGTTCGTCGGGCGGGAGCGCTCCATCCACGCCCTCGAGGCGGCGATGGAGC
Source organism: Halorhodospira halophila (assembly GCF_016653405.1). Taxonomy (NCBI): domain Bacteria; kingdom Pseudomonadati; phylum Pseudomonadota; class Gammaproteobacteria; order Chromatiales; family Ectothiorhodospiraceae; genus Halorhodospira; species Halorhodospira halophila. Next base: position 25,467 of record NZ_NHSN01000010.1, on the reverse strand, counting down.
AGGACAAGCGCATCTTCCTGATCGCCCAGCGCAGCGCCGAGGTGGACGACCCGGGCGTCGACGAGCTCTACGGCTACGGTACCGTCGCCTCGATCCTGCAGATGCTCAAGCTCCCGGACGGCACCGTGAAGGTGCTGGTAGAGGGCAGCGAGCGGGCGCGCCTGGTCGAGCTGCTCGATAGCAACGAGTATCTCTCGGCCCATCTGGTCACGGTGCCGGAGCCGCAGCCCAGCGACGAGGACCGCGAGCTCGAGGTGGTGGCGCGTTCCGCGACCAACGTCTTCGAGCAGTACGTCAAGCTCAACAAGAAGATCCCGCCCGAGATCCTCTCCTCGCTGTCGGGCATTGAGGAGCCGGGGAGGCTGGCGGACACCATCGCCGCGCACATGGCGCTGAAGGTCGAGGAGAAGCAGAAGGTCCTCGAGATGGAGGACCCGCGTGAGCGCCTCGAGCATCTGATGGGGCTGATCGAGGGGGAGATCGACATCCTCCAGATCGAGAAGCGCATCCGTGGGCGCGTCAAGCAGCAGATGGAGAAATCCCAGCGGGAGTACTACCTCAACGAGCAGATGAAGGCCATCCAGAAGGAGCTGGGTGAGCTGGAGGACGTGCCCAACGAGGTCGAGGATCTCGAGAACAAGATCGAGCAGGCCGGCATGCCCCAGCAGGCGCTGGACAAGGCGAAGCAGGAGCTGAACAAGCTCAAGATGATGTCGCCGATGTCCGCGGAGGCCACGGTGGTGCGCAACTACCTCGACTGGCTGGTGAGCCTGCCGTGGAAGGACAAGACACGGGTGCGCCACGACCTCAAGCACGCCGCCAAGGTGCTCGACCAGGACCACTACGGGCTCGAGAAGGTCAAGGAGCGCATCCTCGAGTACCTGGCCGTCCAACGCCGGGTGCGTAAGCTCAAGGGTCCGATCCTCTGCCTGGTCGGGCCGCCCGGCGTGGGCAAGACGTCGCTGGGTCAGTCCATCGCCCGGGCGACCAACCGCCGGTTCACTCGCATGTCCCTTGGCGGGGTGCGCGACGAGGCCGAGATCCGCGGCCACCGGCGCACCTATATCGGCTCGTTGCCGGGCAAGATCGTCCAGAACCTGAGTAAGGCCGGCAAGCGCAATCCGCTGTTCCTCCTCGACGAGGTGGACAAGATGGCCATGGACTTCCGGGGCGACCCGTCCTCGGCCCTGCTCGAGGTCCTCGACCCGGAGCAGAACAACAGCTTCAGCGACCACTACCTGGAGGTGGATTTCGACCTCTCGGACGTGATGTTCGTCTGCACGGCGAACACCATGAACATCCCGGCACCGCTGCTCGATCGGATGGAGGTCATCCGTCTGCCGGGTTACACCGAGGAGGAGAAGCTGGCCATCGCGCAGAACTACCTGCTGCCCAAGCAGATGAAGGCCAACGGCCTCAAGAAGGGCGAGCTGGACGTCAAGGAGAGCGCCATCCGTGACGTGATCCGGTACTACACCCGCGAGGCCGGTGTCCGGAACCTGGAGCGGGAACTGGCCACGGTCTGCCGCAAGGTGGTTAAGGACCTGGTCGAGGGCGAGTCGAAGGGGCGCAAGCGCGGCAGTGGCGTGCAGGTGACCCGTCGGAACATCGACAAGCACCTCGGGGTCCGGCGTTACCGTTTCGGCGTAGCCGAGACCGAGGACCGCATCGGCCAGTCCACTGGCCTGGCCTGGACCGAGGTGGGCGGCGAGCTGCTGACCATCGAGGTGGCCGTGGTGCCGGGCAAGGGCCGGGCGACGCAGACGGGCCAGCTCGGCGAGGTCATGAAGGAGTCCATCGATGCGGCCACCACCGTGGTGCGCAGCCGCGCCCGCGCGCTGGGGCTGGATCCGGAGTTCTACACCCGGAACGACTACCACATCCACGTCCCGGAGGGCGCCATCCCCAAGGACGGGCCTTCGGCGGGCACCGGCATGTGTGTCGCCTTGGTCTCGGCGCTGACCAGCATCCCGGTGCGCGCCGGGGTCGGCATGACCGGCGAGATCACCCTGCGCGGCGAGGTGCTGCCCATCGGCGGGCTCAAGGAGAAGCTCCTGGCTGCCTTGCGCGGCGGTATCGACACGGTCCTGATCCCCGCGGAGAACGAGAAGGATCTGGCCGATGTGCCCAAGGACGTGAAGTCGAAGCTCGACATCCGGCCGGTGCGCTGGATCGACGAGGTCCTCGAGGTGGCCTTGACCCGTCAGCCGGAGCCGCTGCCGGCTCCGGAGGGCGAGGACGAGGCCGACGCGGCCAAGCGCGTGGCCGTCGGTGAGGGCGAGGGCGACGCCAAGCGGCCGCACTGAGCTCGTGCCGCCCGTTTGACAGTCCGGAAAAGCCGCTGCTATAACGCCAGCAACTGAGCGGCCTGGGCCGTGACAGGCCCGGGCCGGCGGCGTCGGCGCTGCCAGCAGGGCGATTCAACGGCAACGCTGTGGAAGCACGCTACGCCGTGGTAGGGTTTGGGGGTCCGTAGGGTTGCCGGGCCGCCGTTCGGTGACCCAGGCCCGAAGGGCCAGCCACGCCAGCATCGAGTAAAAAAACCGAAAAGGGGACACGGGGATGAACAAGAGTGAACTAATCGAGGCGGTAGCCGACTCCGCGGATCTTTCCAAGGCCGCGGCCGCGCGCGCCGTCGATGCCATGGTCGAGTCGGTCACCGACGCCCTGCGCGAGGGGGATCAGGTCACCCTGGTGGGTTTCGGCACCTTCACCGTGCGCGATCGGGCCGCCCGCACTGGCCGGAATCCGCGCACCGGCGAGAGCATCAACATCCCGGCGTCGAAGGTCCCGGGTTTCAAGCCTGGCAAAGCGCTCAAGGATGCGATAAACTAACGGGCTTAGTCGGTTCGGGTGGTTAGCTCAGTTGGGAGAGCGTCGCCCTTACAAGGCGAATGTCGGGGGTTCGAATCCCTCACCACCCACCAGGGGTAGACAAGCGGCAAAAAGTTGTTACAATAATCGACGTAATCACGGAGCGGTAGTTCAGTTGGTTAGAATGCCGGCCTGTCACGCCGGAGGTCGCGGGTTCGAGTCCCGTCCGCTCCGCCAAATCAGAAAGCGGCCCTGACAGCCGCGATAAAAAGGCGCCCATAGTGGCGCCTTTTTTGTATCCTGATCACCCACATGAGCACTCGGCGGAAGACAAGGCATGCTTCAGGCGATTCGTGACGGCATCAAGGGCTGGATTGCGTGGGTCATCATCGGGTTCATCGCCCTGCCGTTCATCTTCATGGGTGGTTACGAATACTTCGGTGGTGGCCGCGAGGACGCGGTGGTCGCCCGCGTCGATGGCGAGGAGATTCCCCGCTCGCAGATCAACCAGGCGGTGGAGCGCCAGCGCGCGCAGCTGCGCGAGATGTTCGGCGGTGATCTTCCCGATGGCGCCTTCGACGCTGCCGCATTGCGCCGCGAGGCCCTGGAGCAGCTCATCGACGAGCGGTTGCTGCACGCCTACGTCGATCGCCAGGGATTGCGGGTTACCGATCAGGAGGTGGCCCAGACCATCCGTAGCCAGGAGATCTTCCACGAGGGCGGGCAGTTCTCCCGGGGTCGATACCAAACCCTGCTTGAGCGCAATCGCATGACGCCGGAGGACTACGAGGAGCTGGTCCGGCGGGACCTTAAGGCCGATCAGTTCCAGCAGGCCGTGTTCGCCAGCAGCATCAGCACCCCCTCCCAGCTGGATCGTCTGGTGCGCCTGCAGGACGAGTCGCGCAGCTTCAGCTACCTTGAGCTCGCCGCCGAGCGCTACATCGACGAGGTTCGTGTCGATGATGCCGAGGTTGAGGCCCATTACGAGGCCAACACCGACGACTACATGGCCCCGGAGGCGGTGCGCCTTGAGTACGTCGAGCTGGGTCCGCTGGCCCTGCGTGATCAGGTCGAAGTGGATGATGATGCGCTCCGCGAGCGCTATGACGAGCGTTACGGCGATGACGAGGACCCGCCGGCCTTCGATGCCGTGCGCGAAGAGCTGCTGGCCGACTACATCCGCGAACAGCACGGCACCGAGCTCATGGAGGCCGGCGATGAGTTCGGCAATATTGCCTTTGAGCAGCCGGACAGCCTGGAACCGCTGGCCGACACCTTCGGCCTGGAGATCCGGAGCAGCGACTGGATCGATCGCGAGGGCGGCGAGGGCATCGGCGAGCTTTCCGGGGTCGTCGAGCAGGCGTTCAGCGAGGATGTGCTGGAGTATGGCTACAACAGCGACCTGATCCGCGCCGACGAGGACCGCTACCTGGTGGTACGGCTCCTGGAACACCGAGAGGCCGAGCCCCGGCCCCTGGAGGAGGTGGCGGATTCCATCCGCGAGGAGATCCGCCAGGAGCATGCCGCCGAACTTGCCCTGGAGCGGGCGGAGGAGTTAATGACCCGGCTGCGCGATGGTGAGTCGTTGGACGAGCTGGCCGAGGAGCTCGATGTCGAACGCTTCACGGTCGAGGAGGCCTATCGGGACGACCGCAGCCACCCGGCGGCCGTTGTGCGCGAGGCGTTCGCCCTAGAGGAGGGCGGTCATGCCCGGGTGGAGCTGGAGGACGGGGCCGCGGCGCTGCTCCGTCTGGACGAGATCAGCCGCGGCGATCCGGACGGCCTCTCGGCTCAGGAGCGTGAGCAGCTGCAACAACAGCTCCAGCGCATGGCCGGGGACTCCGAGGTGCGGGCGCTGATCCGCGCCCTGCGTGCCGAGGCGGATATCGAGATCGCCCGCGAGCGGCTCTAGCGGCGGGCGCGGGGGCTCTATCGCTGGCCCCCTGCGGAAGGAGCGCTGGGCGCGACCGGGAAGAGCGGCTCAGGGGCACGACACGGCGAAATGGAGAGCGCTGGGGTGCCCCTCTTCACCGGGGGCATTGAGCGCGCCGAGCAGCGCAGCCCGAGCGGGGAAAAGCGCCGACGCCCGCCGTCGGCGCTTTTAGCGAGGTTTTGTCCGAGCGAAGCGTCAGCGGAGCGAGTTAAGCGAGCGACCCGATCGGGTGAGCCGCGCAGGGGACCGCGAAGCGGCACGCTCGTCAGCCCCCGGTGAAGAGGGGCACCCCGTCGCTCGCCGGATGGGGCGACGCCCTCCATGAGCCGCTCTTCCCGGTCGCGCCCAGCGCTCGCCTTGTGGAAGCCCCCATAGCAAAAGGCCCCGCGGCTTGCGCCGTAGGGCCTTCGCGTTCGGCACCTGTTTCAAGCAGGGGCCGCGTCTAAAGCTCCGCGCCCGACAGCGCCACGCAGTGGAAGCCGCCGTCGACGTGGACCACCTCACCGGTGATTCCCGAGGCGAGATCCGAGCACAGGAACGCCCCCACGTGCCCGACCTCCTCGGTCGAGACGTTCTTGCGCAATGGCGACGCCTGCTCGTTGAAGCTCATCATCTGCTTAAAGCTGCCGATCCCCGAGGCCGCCAGGGTGCGGATCGGGCCGGCCGAGATGGCGTTCACGCGGATGCCCTCCGGGCCCAGATCCGCCGCCATGTAACGCGTGGTCGCCTCCAGGCTCGCCTTCGCCGCACCCATGACGTTGTAGTTGGGCAGGGCCCGCTCGCCGCCCAGGTAAGTCAGCGTGATCAGCGAGCCCTGGCGCTGGCGCAGCATCTCGCGGCCGTAGCGGGCCAGGGCCACGAAACTGTAGGCCGAGATCTCGTGAGAGGTGCGGAAGCCCTCCCGGGTGGTGTTGTCCACGAACGACCCGGCCAGCTCCTCGCGCGGCGCGAAGGCCACGGCGTGGACGATACCGTCGATGCCATCGGTCCAGTGCTTGCTAAGCTCAGAGAAGACCGATTCGATCTGCTCGTCGGAGCTGACGTCGCAGGGGAAGACCAGCTCGCTGTCCACCGAGGCGGCGAGCTTGGTGACCCGGTCCTGGAGCTTTTCGTTCTGGTAGGTAAAGGCGAGTTCGGCGCCTTGCTGGTGCATCGCCTCGGCAATGCCCCAGGCGATGGAGCGGTCACTGGCGACACCGACCACGAGGATGCGCTTGTTCTGCAGGAATCCCATATCTGCTCTCCGGCAACTGTTGCTTGCTTGCGCGTGCCCAGGGGCGAAACGCCGGGGATGATAACATGACCGGCATGCACGCCTTCCCCCGTCCCAGCGGCCGCGCCTGGGCCCGCCTGGCGCGTTGGCTGCTGGGCACGGCTTGCCTGGTGGCCGCGGTGCAGCTGCCGGCCATCGTCGGGGCAGCGCCGGGCTCGTCGGGGGTGCACGGCCTGGCGCTGCACGGCGAGCCCAAGTACCCGCCGGATTTCTCGCACTTTGACTACGTCAACCCGGACGCGCCCAAGGGCGGGACCGTCATCCGCGAGGCCCGCGGCAGTTACGACAGCCTCAACGGCTACATCCTGCGCGGCACCAAGCCGCCGGGTCTGGGGCTGGTGGTGGATACGCTGATGGCTCACGCCGAGGACGAGCCGTTCTCCGTCTACGGGCTCATCGCCGAGCGTGTCGAGGTGGGCGAGGATGATGCCTGGGTGGCGTTCCATCTGCGCGAAGAGGCGCAGTTCCACGACGGGGAGCCGATCACCGCCGAGGACGTGGTCTATAGTTTCGAACTACTGCGTGAGCACGGTCACCCCCGGCTGCGCTCCTACTACCGCCATGTGGAGTCGGCCGAGGCGCTGGATCGGCACCGGGTGCGCTTCGAGTTCGCCCACGCCGGCAATCGCGAGCTGCCGCTGATCATGGGTGAGCTGCCGGTGCTGCCGCAGCACTACTGGGAGGAGCGGGACTTCAGCCGGACCACCATGCAGCCGCCCCTGGGCAGCGGCCCGTACCGCATCGCCGAGGCCCGCCCCGGGCGCAGCATCACCTATGAGCGCGTGACCGACTACTGGGCCGAGGACCTGCCGGTGCGCCGCGGTCGGTTCAATTTCGATCGTCTGCGCTACGACTTCTACCGGGATGCCACCGTCGCCCTCGAGGCCTTTCGGGCCGGGGAGTTCGATCTGCGCGAGGAGAACACCGCAAGGCACTGGGCGACGGGGTACGAGACTTCCGCGCGTCGCGACGGTCGCATGGTGCTCGAGGAGATCGAGCACCGCCGCCCGGCGGGCATGCAGGGGTTCGTCTTCAACACCCGCCGCCCGGTCTTCGAGGACCGCGGAGTGCGCCGGGCGCTCGGCTACGCCTTCGATTTCGAGTGGACCAATCGGCAGCTCTTCCACTCGGCCTATACCCGCACGGCCAGCTATTTCGAGAACTCCGAGCTGGCTGCGCGTGGCGCGCCCAGTGAAGCCGAGCGGGCGATCCTCGAGCCCTATCGCGACGAGCTCCCCGAGGCGGTCTTCGAGCCGTACCAGCCGTCGGTGACCGACGGCTCCGGGTGGAATCGCGACGACCTTCTGCGAGCGCTGCGCATCCTCGAGCAGGCTGGATGGTCGGTGGGGGAGGACGGCATCCTCCGTCACCAGGACAGTGGCCGGCCGCTGGCCTTCGAGCTTCTGTTGGTCAACCCTAGTTTCGAACGGGTGGCCCTGCCGTTCGTCCAGAACCTGCGGCGCATCGGGGTGCTGGCCCGGGTGCGCACCGTGGACACCACGCAGTATCAGTACCGGCTGGATAACTTCGAGTTCGATATGGCCGTTGTGGTCCTGCCGCAGTCGCCCTCGCCGGGCAACGAGCAGGCGATGTACTGGAGCTCGGCGGCCGCCGAGCAGCGGGGTAGTCGGAACTACGCCGGTGTGCGCGACCCGGTGGTCGATGAGCTGGTCGAGCGGCTGGTCACCGCCGATGGGCGCGATGAGCTCGTGCAGCTCACGCGTGCCCTGGACCGGGTCCTGCTCGCCGGTCACTACGTCATCCCCAACTGGCACACCCCGGTGCACCGGGTCGCCTACTGGGACAAGTTCGGGCGGCCGGAGATCGCCCCCAACTACGGCCTGGGTTTCGACACCTGGTGGGTCGATCCGCAGAGGGAGCAGCGACTGCGCGAGGCCAACGGCCCGCGTTCGGTCCGATAGCCGATGGGGACCATGCCGGCCTACATCCTGCGCCGCCTGTTGCTGATGATCCCGACCCTGCTCGGGGTCATGGTCATCAACTTCCTGATCGTCCAGGCCGCCCCGGGTGGGCCCATCGAGCGGATCAGTGCCGAGCTGGCCGGCACCGGGGTCGAGGCCACCGCGCGGGTGGCCGGCTCCGGGGGCGAGGTGGGCGCCGCCTTCGCCGAGGCCGGCGGTGGCTACCGCGGCGCCCACGGCATGGATCCGGAGCTGCTCGCCGAGCTCGAGCGGCAGTTCGGCTTCGACCTGCCGGCCCATGAGCGTTTTCTCACCATGATGGGCAATTATCTCACCCTCGATTTCGGCGATAGCTTCTACCGCGACCAGTCCGTCCTGGAGCTGATCGTCGAGGCGCTGCCGGTGTCGATCTCCCTGGGGCTGTGGACCCTGCTGCTGGTCTATCTCATCTCCATCCCGCTCGGGGTCCGCAAGGCGGTGCGCGATGGCTCGCCGTTCGATGTCTGGACTTCGGCGCTGGTGATCGTCGGCTATGCCGTGCCCGGCTTCCTGTTCGCGATCCTGCTGATCATCCTCTTCGCCGGCGGCACCTACCTGGATCTCTTCCCTCTGCGTGGGCTGGTCTCCGAGGGGTGGGCGGAGCTCTCCTGGCCCATGCGCATCCTCGACTACCTGCACCACATCGCGTTGCCGGTGCTGGCCATGGTCATCGGTGGCTTCGCCGGTCTGACCATGCTCACCAAGAACTCCTTCCTGGAAGAGATCCACAAGCAGTACGTGGTGACCGCCCGGGCCAAGGGGGTGACCGAGCGCCGGGTGCTCTACGGGCACGTCTTTCGCAACGCCATGCTCATCGTCATCGCCGGCTTCCCGGCGGCCTTCGTCTCGACGCTGTTCACCGGCGCACTGCTCATCGAGGTGATCTTCTCGCTGGAGGGGCTCGGGCTGCTCGGTTTCGAGGCCGCCGTGGACCGGGATTACCCGGTCATGTTCGGGACGCTGTTCATCTTCACCGTGCTCGGGCTGGTGCTGAATCTCGTCGGCGACCTGATGTACGTCGCCGTCGACCCGCGCATCGACTTCGAGACCCGGGAGGTCTGAGCCGGTGGTCGGGTCGCTGTCGCCGATCAATCAGCGTCGCCTGGCCCGCTTTCGCGCCAATCGCCGGGGCTGGTGGGCGCTGTGGATCTTCGTCGGGCTGTTCGTGCTCAGCCTCTTCGCCGAGCTCATCGCCAATGACCGGCCGCTGGTGGTCTGGTTCGAGGGCAGCCTCCACTTTCCCGTGGTCGAGTCGATCCCCGAGACCACCTTCGGCGGTGAGTTGCCCACCGAGACGGTCTATCGCGACCCCCATGTGCAGGAGTTGATCGAGGCGGGGGGCTGGGCGCTGTGGCCGCCGATCCGCTTCAGCTATGACACGGTGCACTTCGGCCTGGCAGAGCCGGCCCCGGCGCCGCCTTCGGCGGAGAACTGGCTCGGTACCGACGACATGGGGCGCGACGTGGCGGCGCGTATCCTCTACGGCTTCCGCATCTCGGTGGTCTTTGCCCTGCTGCTGACCGTGGCCAGTTCGGTGATCGGGGTGGTGGTGGCGGCGCTGCAGGGGTACTTCGGGGGCAAGACGGATCTGTTCGGCCAGCGCATCGTGGAGATCTGGTCGGGGCTGCCGGCGCTTTACATCATCATCATCGCCTCGGCGCTGATCGAACCGAGTTTCTGGTGGCTGCTGTTCATCCTGCTGCTGTTCCAGTGGGTCAGCCTGGTGGGGGTGGTGCGCGCCGAGGTGCTGCGCGCCCGCAACCTGGAGTATGTCAAGGCGGCGCGGGCCCTGGGGGCCGGGCACCTACGGGTGCTGTTCCGCCATGTGCTGCCCAACGCCATGGTGGCCACGCTGACCTTCCTGCCGTTCATCATGAACGGCTCGATCACCACGCTGACCTCGCTGGATTTCCTCGGCTTTGGGCTGCCGCCGGGCTCGCCGTCGCTCGGCGAGTTGCTGCAACAGGGTAAGGACAATCTGCACGCCCCCTGGCTGGGCATCTCGGCCTTTGTCAGCCTGGCGCTGCTGCTCTCGTTGCTGATCTTTGTCGGCGAGGCGGCGCGCGACGCCTTCGACCCGCGCAGGGCGCAGGAGGCCGGGCGTGGCTGAACCGCTGCTGAGCATCCGCGGTCTGCAGGTGGCCTTCGGCGATGGCGCGCCGGCGGTGCGCGGCGTGGATCTGGATATTGCCGCGGGCGAGACCGTGGGGCTGGTCGGAGAGAGCGGCTCGGGCAAGTCGGTCACCGCCCACTCGGTGCTGCAGCTCCTGCCCTATCCATGGGCGCGGCACCCGGCCGGCTCGATCCGCTTTCGTGGCCGCGAACTGCTCGGCGCCCCCGAGCCGGTGCTGCGCGAGCACCGCGGCGGGCGCATCGGCATGATCTTCCAGGAACCGATGAGCTCCCTCAATCCGCTGCACACGGTGGAGAAGCAGATCCGCGAGACGCTGCTCGTCCACCGCGGTCTGGATCGGGTGGCGGCCCGAAGGCGGGTGAGGGGGCTGCTTGAACAGGTCCAACTCCCCGATCCGCAGCGGCTGCTCAGCGCCTATCCGCATCAGCTCTCCGGCGGGCAGCGTCAGCGCGTGATGATCGCCATGGCCCTGGCCAACGAGCCGGATCTACTCATCGCCGACGAGCCCACCACCGCCCTCGACGTGACCGTGCAGGCGCAGATCCTTAGCCTGCTCGCCGACCTGAAGGCGCGGCTGGGCATGGCCCTGCTGTTCATCACCCACGATCTGGACGTGATCCGCCTAGTCGCTGATCGGGTCTGTGTCATGCGCCAGGGCGAGATCGTCGAGCGGGGCGAGGTGCAGCGTCTGTTCAGCCGACCCGAGCATCCGTACACCCGGCAGTTGCTCGCGGCCCGGCCCGCCGGCGAGCCGGTGGCTACGGATACCCAGGCGCCGGTGCTCCTCCACGGGGCGGGGGTCCGTGTGCACTTCCCGGTGCGCGGCGGTCTGCTGCGCCGGCCGGTGGACTGGGTGCGGGCCGTCGATGGCATCGACATCACCCTGCGTGCCGGGCAGACCGTGGCCGTGGTGGGGGAGAGCGGCTCGGGCAAGTCGACCCTGGGCCTGGCGCTGCTGCGGCTTGAGCGCAGCAGTGGCTCGATCCGCTTCCGCGGTGATGAACTCCAGGGGCGCACGGCGCGGCAGCTGCGCCCCTACCGCAGCGCCCTGCAGATCGTCTTCCAGGATCCCTACGGCAGCCTGTCGCCGCGCATGGCCGTAGGCGATATCGTCGGCGAGGGGCTCGACCTACACCATCCACGTCTGAGTCGTGAACAGCGGACTGCGCGGATCGTGCGCGTGCTCGCGGAGGTGGGCCTCGACCCGGAGACCCGCCACCGCTACCCCCACGAGTTCTCCGGCGGACAGCGTCAGCGGATCGCCATCGCCCGGGCGCTGATCCTCGAACCGCAGGTCGTGGTGCTTGATGAGCCCACCTCGGCGCTGGATGTCTCGGTGCAGGCCCAGATCATCGACCTGCTCCGCGATCTGCAACGTCGCCGCGGCCTCGCCTACCTCTTTATCAGTCACGACCTCCAGGTCGTCCGCGCCCTGGCTCATGAGGTCCTGGTCATGCAGGCCGGCCGAGTGGTTGAGCGCGGGCCAGCAGAGGCGGTCTTCGCCGCTCCGCAGGACCCTTATACCCGGGCTCTGATGGCCGCCGCCTTCCTCTCCTCCTGAGCCATCGCGCTACCGAAGCCCCGCGCCCTTTGACATAGTTTCAAATATGCGCATACCATCGTATTCAAGAACGTTGATACGTTCGCCAGTCGCTGGATACGCAACCTGACAACGCAAAGGAGGGAGCATGCTTCATCGACTGCCCAGAGACCTCGGGGAGAACTACTCCCCGCTGTATTGGCTCGCTGCCCTGGGCGCCGGGGGGCTGACCGTATCGTTTTTCATGTGGCTGATGTTCTGGGTGCCCTACGAGGGCATGGTGCCCTTCTTCGAGGATATCGTGGCGGCGCTGGGCAGCGGTCACGCCGGCCTGCAAACGGCCATCGTACTGGCCTGGGCCGGCATCCTGGCCATGGCCTTCATCCATTTTCGTCTGCTGTTCTGGAACATCCGCGAGCATCGGCGGTTCCTGCAGACCGACGCCTACCGCAAGAACATGCGCGGCAACCGCACCGAGGTGCAGCTGCTGGCCGCGCCGCTGACCGTGGCGATGACCATCAATGTCGGCTTCGTGCTCGGCATGGTCTTCGTCCCGGGGCTGTCGGCCATCGTGGAGTGGCTCTTCCCCGCGGCCATGGTCGCCTTCCTGATCGTCGGCGGCTGGGCTCTGCGCCAGCTCGGCGACTTCTGGGGCCGGGTGCTCACCGAGAGCGACTGCGACTGCGCCGCCGACAACAGCCTGGCCCAGGCCCTGCCTGCCTTCGCGCTGTCGATGGTCGGCGTGGGGCTCGCCGCGCCGGCGGGGATGAGCAGCGTGCCGGCGACAGCGGCGTTCAGTCTGGCGCTGTCGAGCTTCTTCCTGATCGCCGCGGTGATCACTGGCGCCGTCATGCTGGTCCTCGGCGTGCGCGCGATGATGGAGCAGAACGCCAATCCGGTCAGCGCGCCGAGCCTGTGGATCGGCGTTCCCGTGCTGACGATCATCGGCATCACCCTGGTGCGCCAGACGGCGGGCATCGAGGCCCACTTCGGCGCCGAGGCCGGTGGTATCCAGACCCTGGGTCTGCTCACCTACTTCCTGGCTGCGCAGGTCGCGCTGCTGCTGCTCGGTTGGGTGGTGCTGCGCCGCTTCAACTACTTCGGCCGCTTCGTAGTCGGCCCTGAGCGTTCCGCCGGCTCCTACACCCTGGTTTGCCCCGGCGTGGCGCTGGCGGTGATGATCCACTTCTTCACCAACCTGGGCCTGGCCCACCACGGTGTCATCGAGGCCTACGGGGTCGCCTACTGGGCGCTGACGGCCATCGCCCTGGTGGTCCAGGCGGCCACGATCTGGCTGGTCTTCCAGCTCAATCGCAAGCACTTCCGGGTGGATGCCTGGGCGGGGCAAAGATTGAGCCCCTCCACCACCAGTTCGTCCTCCTGAGGCCCTCAAGTTGGCCTGGCAGCCGACGACAACGGGGGTGTAGGCAGAAGTGGGATCTGGAACCCGGCACGTGGGTTGCAGGTCCCACGCATATCCGGAAACGCTCCGTGCCACAAGCCCCTTGAGGGCGGATGGCGCGGAGCGGGCGCCGGAACCGGATGGCCGCAACCGGCAATGGAGTGCCGGATAGGCGGGTAGAGAGCCCGGCCCGAGTGATACGAAACGCAGGAGGTAGTGATGTCTGCAGTAGGAGCAGTTGGCGGAGGGGCGCCGAGCATGCCGCCGCCGTCCCAGGGCGCCGGTGGTGACGACCCCTTCGAGGGTGAGGAGATGGAGGGCGCTGGCGGCTCCGAGTTCGGTGGTGAAGCCGCTGGCGGGGCCGACACGGTGGACATCTCCTCGATCGCCGGCGGCGAGGACGTTGGCACCAGCACCGAGTCCTTTGAGGACGATGGTGGGGCAGCCAGCTACGACGCCTCCGGTGGCGTCGACGATCTGGACGCCGGTGGCGAGATCGACGCCATGGTTTGACCTTCCCAGGGGGGCAGCGGCTCACGGGCCGTTGCCCCGTCCGTTATAATCCCCGCCCTCGGACCGCCTTTCCAGCGCGGTCATCCTGTCCCAGCCAATGCGGGGAACGCCCAATGTCTGCGGTAATCGCCCTGGTCGGGCGGCCGAACGTCGGCAAATCGACCCTGTTCAACCGGCTCACCGGCAGCCGGGACGCCCTCGTGGCCGACCACCCCGGCCTGACCCGGGACCGGCAGTACGGCGTCGTGCGCCATCGCGGCAGTCACGCCGTGGTGGTCGATACCGGTGGGATGGGCGAGGAGCTCGAGGGAGTGGGCGGCTGCATGCACGAACAGGCCCGCACCGCCATCGCCGGAGCCGACGCCGTGGTCTTCCTGGTCGACGGGCGGGCCGGTAGCACCGTCGGGGATGAAGAGATCGCCGCCGAGCTGCGGCGGGCGCAGGTGCCGGTGTTCCTGGCGGTGAACAAGACCGACGGCCTCGAGGCCGGGGTGGCCGCCGCCGATTTTCACGGCCTCGGCCTGCAGCCGGTTCACAGCATCGCCGCCACGCGCGGGCGCGGTGTCGGCGAGCTGCTCGACGCCGTGTTCGCTGCGCTCCCGCCCGCCGAGCCGGAGGAGGGGGAGGTCGCCGCCGGGCACGGCATCCCGGTGGCGCTGATCGGCCGGCCCAACGTGGGCAAGTCCACCCTGGTCAATCGGCTCCTCGGCGAGGAGCGGGTGGTGGTCTACGACGAGCCGGGCACTACCCGCGACAGCATCGCCGTGCCGTTCGAGCGCGACGGGCAGCACTACACCCTGATCGATACCGCCGGCGTGCGGCGCCGGGCGCGGGTCCAGGAGACCGTCGAGAAGTTCAGCGTGGTCAAGACGCTGGAGGCCATCGAGCGGGCCTCGGTGGTGGTGCTGGTGACCGATGCCCAAGAGGGGATCACCGAGCAGGACGCCCACCTGGCCGGGCATGTCCTGCAGGCCGGACGGGCCCTGGTGCTGGTTATCAACAAGTGGGACGGTCTCGATCCCGATCAGCGCCGCAAGGTGCGCCGGGATCTCGATCTGCGTTTCGGTTTCCTCGGTTTTGCACGCCACCACTTCGTCTCGGCCCTGCACGGCAGTGGCGTGGGGCTGCTGCTGGAGTCGGTGGACCGGGCCCATGCGGCCGCCCACCGGGATCTGGCCACCCCGGAACTCAACGAGGCCCTGCAGGAGGCGCTCGCCAACCACCAGCCGCCGCTCTCCCGCGGGCGGCGGATCAAGCTGCGTTACGCCCACCAGGGCGGGCATAACCCGCCGGTGATCGTCGTCCACGGCAACCAGGTGCAGCGGCTGCCGCGGGCCTACATGCGGTACCTGGAGAACTTCTTCCGCGACGCCTTCGACCTGTACGGCACGCCGGTGCGCATCGAGTGCCGGGCCAGCGAGAACCCCTTCGCCGACAAGCCCAACCAGCTCACCGAGCGTCAGCGCCGCCGGCGCCAGCGGGTCATCCACCACGCCAAGAAGCGCGAGAAGAAGCGCAAGCGCCGGCGCTAGCCGGGCGGTTCAGGTGCGGACCAGCACCACCGAGACGTTGTCCGGCCCGCCGGCATCGAGGGCGGCTTCGATCAGGTCCCCGGCGCGCTGGGACAGCGAGCGGTCCTCCTCGGCCAGGATGGCACCGATCGCCGCGTCCTCCAGAGGCTCGGTCAGGCCGTCGGAACAGAGCAGGAACAGATCCCCGGGGTCGCGCGGCAGGCGGGTGACGTCGGGCTCGGCCCAAGTCACCGCGCCGAGCGCGCGCTCGAGGACGTTGCGTTCCGGCGAGCGGCGCCCCTCGGCCTCGGTCATCGCCCCCGTCTCGACCGCGCGCTGGACCGGCGTGTGGTCCCGGGTGAGCCGCTCCAGGCGGCCGTCCCGGAAGCGGTAGATGCGGGAGTCGCCCACATGGGCCAGGGCCACTTCGTCGGGGGCCGCGCAGAGCAGGGCGAGGGTGGTGCCCATGCCCTCGTAGCGGCGGTCGCGCTCGGTATAGGAGAGCACGGCGCGGTTGGCCAGCTGGACCAGATCCGCCGGCTCCCCGCCGGACTCCAGCCAGGTGTGGTCACTGCCGTGGTGGGTGCGGGCGATGCGGATCACCGCCTCCACCGCCAGCCGCGCCGCCTCGGCCCCGTAGGGCAGCCCGCCCATGCCGTCGGCGAGCACCGCGACGCCGGCGCCCTCGTCCCAGTCGATACGGTCCTCGTTGCGAGGTCGCTGGTGGCCGCGGTGGGTCTCGCCGGCGATCTCCATGGTTCCACGCCTCCTGTTG
Source organism: Halorhodospira halophila (assembly GCF_016653405.1). NCBI lineage: Bacteria > Pseudomonadati > Pseudomonadota > Gammaproteobacteria > Chromatiales > Ectothiorhodospiraceae > Halorhodospira > Halorhodospira halophila. Next base: position 9,611 of record NZ_NHSN01000010.1, on the reverse strand, counting down.
CAGGGTTGCCAAAGGTTTGAGGCCATCCTAGCCCGCAGAGCGTGCTGCGGGAACCTGTGCCGTGTTTGATATATGTTTAGGCGTATATGACAATGGCTGCCGATCCCGAACTGACAGCCGTCCATCATGCTTGAACTCTTCGCTCATCTCGCCACCTTGATCGTCCACGACCTGCTGGGCATCGAGGCCGGCAAGCCGTTCGGCGATGCCGCGCACTTCTTCGTTGAGAGCACGGCGAAGATCTTCGCCCTGCTGGCGGTGCTGATCTACGTCATTGCTCTGGCCCGGGCGTCGCTGAACGTCGAGCGGGTCCGCGCCTTCCTGGCCGGGCGCAATCGCGTCCTCGGCTACTTCCTGGGCTCGACGTTCGGAGCCGTGACCCCGTTCTGCTCCTGCTCGAGCGTGCCGGTGTTCATCGGCTTCACCACGGCGCGGATCCCTATCGGGGTGACCATGGCCTTCCTGATCACCTCGCCGATGATCAACGAAGTGGCCGTGGTGTTGCTCTGGGGGCTGCTGGGCTGGGAGCTGACCCTGATCTACATCGCCGTCGGTTTTCTGATCGGCATGCTCGGCGGGGCGTTTCTCGACGCCATTCGCGCGGAGCGCTACCTGCAACCGTTCCTGGCCAAGGCCTATGCCGAGGGCAGTGCGCCGGCTGACGGCGCTGCCGGTGCGACGCGGCTGACCCTGCGCCAGCGCCACGACTTTGCCCGGCGCGAGGTGGGGGAGATCTTCGCGCGGGTCTGGAAGTGGGTCCTGATCGGTGTCGGCCTCGGGGCGGCGCTTTACGGCTTCGTCCCCGAGGGCTGGATCGAGGAGCACCTGGGTGCCGGTCACTGGTGGCAGGTGCCTGCGGCGGTGCTGGTCGCCATTCCGCTGTACACCAACATCACGGGTGTGGTGCCGGTGATGGAGAGCCTGATTATCCAGGGGCTGCCCATCGGCACCACCCTGGCTTTCTGCATGAGCACCGTCGCTGCGAGCTTTCCGGAGTTCGTGCTGCTCAAGCAGGTGATGCAGTGGCGGTTGCTGGCGATCTTCTTCGTCCTGCTGCTGTTCGCCTTCACCCTGGCGGGGTGGCTGCTCAATGCCGTGGAGCCGCTACTATTTGCCGGGGTGTGAGGACGGCGGCAGGCCGTTACCATGAACGATGCATAGGAGGAACGGATCCCATGACCATCATTAAGGTGCTGGGCAGTGGCTGCGCCAAGTGCAACAACACCGCCGAGCGGATCGAGCAGATGGCTGCTGATCTGGGTGTGGCCGCAGAGGTACACAAGGAGACGGGGCCGGAGGCCCTGATCCAGTACGGCGTCATGTCGACACCGGCCGTGGTGGTGGACGAGCGGCTGGTCCACAGCGGGTCGGTTCCTGAACCCGAGCAGATCAAGGAGTGGCTGCAGTGAGTCTTTTGATTTTTGTCGCGTTTCTCGGCGCCTGCATGGCGGCGGCCGCCACCGGGGCCATGTTCGGTCCCGGGCGTTGGTATGAGGAGCTGGACAAGCCCACCTGGACGCCGCCGAACTGGCTGTTCCCGGTGGCGTGGACGGTGCTCTACCTGGCCATTGCCGTGGCCGCCTGGCGGGTGGCCCTGTCCGGCTCCGAGGTCCTGGCCCTCGGTCTGGCCCTGTGGGCGCTGCAGATCGCTCTGAACACGCTGTGGACGCCGGTTTTCTTCGGTCTGCAGCAGCTCTTCGGCGGCTTGGTGGTGCTTGGGGCGCTGTGGGTCTCGGTGCTGCTGACCACGGCGGCGTTCCTGGCCGCGGACTGGCTGGCCGGGCTGCTGTTCATCCCCTATCTGGCCTGGGTCAGCTTTGCGGGCGCCCTCAACTACGACATCTGGCGACGCAACGGCGATGCCCCCTCGGCCGGCACGACGGAGCAGGGCGGCGCCTAAGCCGCTCGCCGGGGCCCTTTTACCGGGGCCCCGGCGGCGGTCTGCCGAGACCGCCTGCGCCCCTGGCCGGGGGGGGGTCGGGCCGCTGGGGTGCCGTTGAGCGTGCCGAGCAGCGCAGTCCTTCTGCCGAGACGGTTCGCGCCCTCGCCGGTGGTACCAGGTCGGGCCGGCGCCGTTGAGCGCGCCGAGCAGCGCAGCCCCGGCGGGGGATCAGCGCGAAGCTTTGCCGGTTCGCGCTGATCAGCGAGGTTCTGTCTGAGCGGCGCGCCAGCGCCGCGAGTTTAGCGAGCGGCCCCGCCGGGGTGAGCAGCACAGGGAACCCCGCCGATAGGCGGGGCGCGTTCGTCCGGCGCCGGCCCGACCTGGTACCACCGGCGAGGGCGGGCCATGGCGATCGCACCCGATTACGGTAGCACTGGCTTGAAGGGCCGGACGTCCACCTGCGCGTAGACGCCCGCCGCCACGTAGGGGTCGGCATCCGCCCACGCCTGCGCCGCCTCTAGTGACTCGAACTCGGCGACCACCAGGCTGCCCGTGAAACCGGCCTCACCGGGGGTCTCCGTGTCCACGGCCGGATACGGCCCGGCGAGCAACAGCCGCCCCTCGTCGCGCAGCTGCTCCAGCCGTGCCAGGTGTTCCGCCCGCGCTGACTGGCGCAGCGGCAGACTGTTCTCCACGTCCCTGCTCATGATCGCGTAATACATGGGTCGTTACCTTATCGCTCCGAAAGGGGTCCGGTACAATGAAGCCGTGCCCCGGGATGGCCGGGGCGTGTCCACGGGAGAGGAAGTCATGGCGCAGTACTTTGAAGTCCATCCGGAGACGCCCCAGCAGCGCCTGATCAACCAGGCCGTGCAGACTCTTGCCGATGGGGGTGTCATCGCCTACCCGACGGATTCGAGCTACGCCCTCGGCTGTCGCCTCGGCGACAAGGCCGCCCTCGACCGCATCCGCGAGATCCGGCGTCTGGACAACAGCCATAACTTCACCATGGCGTGCAAGGATCTCAAGGATATCGGCACCTACGCCAAGATGGAAAACTACGCCTACCGCCTGCTCAAGTCCCACACACCGGGGCCGTACACCTTTATCCTGCGGGCTACGTCCGAAGTGCCCCGGCGGCTGCAGCACCCCAAGCGCAAGACCATTGGTATCCGCGTACCCGACCACCCGGCCAGCCGCGCACTGCTCAACACTCTCGGCGAGCCGCTGATGAGCGTGACGCTGCAGCTGCCCGGTGACGACATGCCCCTCGACGATCCCGAGGCGATCCGTGAGCGCATCGGCAAGCTGATCGACGCCGTCGTTGCTGGCGGGCCCACCGGGGGCGGGGCGAGCACCGTGATCGATCTCACCGGTGAGGCTGCCGAGGTCATCCGCGAAGGGGTCGGCGATACCCGCGTCTTCCAGAGTGCCTGAGCGCATGGAGACGGATCGCGAACAACCATAAGGAGCCGTTGCTTGGCTAACATCAACCAACGACCCAGCCGCGTCCTGTCGGGCATGCGCCCGACAGGACGGCTGCACCTGGGCCATTACCACGGCGTGCTCAAGAACTGGGTGCGCCTGCAGAACGAGTACGAGTGTTTCTTCTTCGTGGCCGACTGGCACGCCCTGACCACCCACTACGAGAGCCCCTGGGTGGTCGGGGACAATGTCTGGGACATGGTGATCGATTGGCTGGCCTGCGGCGTCAACCCCAAGCTGGCGCGGCTGTTTATCCAGTCCCGGGTGCCCGAGCACGCTGAGCTCCACCTGCTGCTGTCGATGATGACCCCCCTCGGCTGGCTCGAGCGGGTGCCCACGTTCCGCGACCAGCAGGAGCAGCTGAGCGACCGGGACCTGTCCACCTACGGCTTCCTCGGGTATCCGCTGCTGCAGTCGGCGGACGTGCTCATCTACAAGGCCACCGAGGTGCCGGTGGGCGAGGACCAGGTGGCCCACCTGGAACTTACCCGCGAGGTGGCCCGCCGCTTCAACCACCTCTACGGCGTCGAGCCGGATTTCGAGCAGAAGGCCCAGGAGGCGGCGCGCAAGATGGGCAAGAAGAATGCGCGCCTCTACCACGACCTGCGCCGTCGCTATCAGCAGGAGGGTGACCGCGAGGCCCTGGAGGTGGCGCACGCCCTGCTGGAGGGGCAGCCGAACATCACCGTCGCCGACCGCGAGCGGCTCTTCGGCTATCTCGACGGCACCACCCGGGAACTGTTGCCCGAGCCCGAGGTGCTGTTGACGCCGACCGCGAAGATGCCCGGCCTCGATGGCCGCAAGATGTCCAAGTCCTACGACAACACCATCGGCCTGCGCGAGCCCACCGACGACGTCGTCCGCAAGCTGCGCACCATGCCGACGGACCCGGCGCGGGTGCGTCGTAACGACCCCGGCGATCCGCAGAAGTGCCCGGTGTGGGACTTCCATCAGGTCTACTCCGACGAGTCGACCCGCGCGTGGGTCCAAGAGGGGTGCACCACCGCCGGGATCGGTTGCCTGGAGTGCAAGCGCTGCATCATCGACGCCGTTGAGGCCGAGCTGTCGCCGATCCGCGAGCGGGCCCGACAGTACGAGGAAGATCCGGAGCATGTGCGCTCGATCATCGTTGACGGCTGTGAGCAGGCCCGCGAGGAGGCCCGCGAGACCCTTGGCGAGGTGCGCAGCGCCATGGGCCTGGAGTACCGGTGACGGAGACCGCCGCCGGGCAGGCGTCCGCTGACGAGCCGGCGGGCGGCGGTGAGCCGGTGGCCCGCGTCGGTGACGAGGCGCTGCGACGGCTGCCGGACGATCTCTACATCCCCCCGGACGCGCTCGAGGTCTTCCTCGAGGCGTTCGAGGGGCCGCTGGATCTGCTGCTCTACCTGATCCGGCGGCAGAATCTCGACATCCTCGACATCCCCATCGCCGAGATCACCCGGCAGTACATGGAGTACGTCGAGCTCATGCGCGAGATGCGTCTGGAGCTGGCCGCCGAGTACCTGGTGATGGCCGCCATGCTCGCCGAGATCAAGTCGCGCATGCTGCTGCCGCGGCCCGCGGCGGCCGACGACGAGGAGGACGAGGACCACGATCCGCGGGCCGAACTGATCCGCCGGCTGCAGGAGTACGAGCGTTTCAAGAAGGTGGCCGAGCAGATCGACGAACTCCCCCGCGTGGGGCGGGATATCTTCCCGGCCGCCGCCGACGCACCGGAGTGTCGGCCCCGGGCGCAGGCACCGGAAGTCAGCCTGCGCGAGCTGCTGCTGGCCCTTTCAGAGGTCATGCGCCGGGCGCAGCTGAATGAGAGCCACCACGTCGAGCGCGAGACGATCAGCATCCGCGAGCGGATGAGCGAGACCCTGAGCGGGCTCAGCGAGGAGCGTTACACGCCCTTCCAGGAGCTGTTCCGGGTGGAGGAGGGGCGGACCGGGGTCGTGGTGACCTTCCTGGCGCTGCTCGAGCTGGTGCGCGAGTCCATGGTGGAGCTGGTCCAGGCCGACGCCTTTGCCCCGATCTACATCCGCGCACGATGAATATGCCACCACTCAAGCACATCATCGAGGCGGCGCTGCTGGCCGCCGGCGAGGCGCTGACCTTCGAACGCATCCAGGGCCTGTTCGATGCCGACCGGGCGCCGAGCCGCGACGACATCCGCCGGGCCGTGGCCGAGCTGTCGGCGGACTACCAGGGGCGCGGGATCGAGATCCGCGAGGTGGCCGGCGGCTACCGCATCCAGGTCGGTGCCGACATGGCCCCGTGGGTCTCGCGGCTCTGGGAGGAGAAGCCGGCACGCTATTCGCGGGCCGTCCTCGAGACGCTGGCCCTGATTGCCTACCGGCAGCCGATCACCCGCGGGGAGATCGAGCAGGTGCGCGGGGTCAGCGTCAGTACTTCGATCATCCGCACGCTCGAGGAGCGTGGCTGGATCCGCGTGGTGGGCCGGCGCGACGTGCCGGGGCGCCCGGCGATGTACGCCACCACCCGCGGGTTTCTTGAGCACTTCAACCTGCGCGGGCTGGATCAGCTGCCGGATCTGGCCACGCTGCAGGATCCGGATCAGGCGCATCTGGAGCTGGATCTGCGCCTGCCCGACGAGGCCGAGGGCGATCCGGCAACCAGCGACGACGAACAGGGGGCGACCCGTGACGAGTGACGGTGGGAATCAGCCTGCGGGCGAGAAACTGCAGAAGGTACTGGCGCGCGCCGGGCTGGGCTCGCGCCGCGAGATGGAGGCGGCCATCCAGGCCGGGCGCGTGCGCATCGAGGGACGCGTGGCGAAGCTGGGCGATCGCGCGCAGCCCCGTGACCACGTGGAGCTGGACGGGCAGACGGTGCAGCGGGTCCATCGCGAGCCGCCGCGGCGGGTGCTGCTCTATAACAAGCCCGAGGGCGAAGTGACCACCCGCTCCGACCCCGAGGGCCGATCAACAGTCTTCGAGCGGCTGCCGCGCACGCCCGGGCGGTGGATCGCCGTCGGGCGGCTGGATATCAACAGCCAGGGGCTGTTGCTGTTCACCAACGATGGCGAACTCGCCAACGCCCTGATGCATCCCTCCACGGGGGTTGAGCGGGAGTACGCCTGCCGGATCCACGGCGAGGTGACCGAGGAGATGGTCCACCGCTTGGTGGGTGGGGTCGAACTCGAGGACGGCCCCGCCCACTTCGAGGTGGTGGAGTCGGCCATGCCGGTGGACGAGCCGCAGGAGGGCGCTAACGCGTGGTTCCACGTTATCGTCACCGAGGGGCGCCGCCGCGAGGTCCGCCGGCTCTGGGAGTCCCAAGGGGTGACGGTCAGCCGTCTGATCCGCGTGCGCTACGGGCCCGTGGTGATGCCCCGGGATCTGCGCCGCGGCCAGCTGCACGAGCTGGACGAGGCCGGCAAGCGCGAACTCTACGAGCACGTGGGCCTGACCCCGCCGGAGCCGGTCAGGCGGACGGCGCCCCAGCGCCGCCGGCGGCGTGGGCGCAAGCGGCGCTGAGCGGGCAGTCGGCACAGCGCGGCGTGGGGCGGCAGGTGTCCTTGCCCAGCGCCACGATCTGGGCATGCAGCTCGTTGAAGGCTGCGGTGTCCGGCCCCAGCGCCGCCTCGACACCCGCCCGTAGCCGTTCGTAGCCCTCGTCGCCCTGAATCCAGCCCAGGCGCTGGAGGATGCGCCGGGTGTAGGCGTCGATGACGAACACCGGGCGGTGGAAGGCGTAGAGCAGGATGTCGTCGGCGGTCTCGCGGCCGACGCCGTTGACCGCCAGCAGCTTCTCGCGCAGCGCCTCGGTGCGCCGTAGCTGCATGCCCTCCATGCAGCCCTCCTGCAGGTAGGCGATGCACAGGTTGCGCAGCCGGCGGGTTTTGACGTTGAAGTAGCCTGCCGGCCGGATCGCCTCGGCCACCTCGTCGCCCTCGGCCTCGATCAGGGCCACGGGATCGAGCAGCCCCGCGCCACGGAGCTGCTCCATGGCGCGCTCGACATTGCTCCAGGCGGTGTTCTGGGTCAGCACGGCCCCGACCAGTACCTCGAAGGCGGTTTCTGCCGGCCACCAGTGCTGTTCACCGTGGTGGGCGACCAGCTGCTCAAGCAGCCAGCGTAGCCGCTCACCGGTCAGGCCGGGGTGGGGGCGCGGCGAGGGCGCGCTCACGCCGGTGCCGGCTCGACGCTCAGCGCCTGACCGTGGTGGCTGCGCCCGTCGGGCCCGAGCAGGCGCAGGAAGGCGCCGGCCACCTGCTGCGGCTGGGTCAGGTCGAGGGGGTTCTCGAAGGGGAACTCCTTCTGCCTCAGCCCGGTGGCGACAATGCCCGGGTCGAGGGTGTTGACGCAGACGCTCGTCGTCTCGGCCAGCTCCGCGGCGAGCACCCGCATCAGGCCCTCGAGCCCGGCATTGGAGACGGCGTAGGCGCCTCCGTAGGCTTTGTGGCCATTCCGGCCGCTGGCATCGCTGGTGAACACGATGCTGCCCCGGTCGGACTCGCGCAGCAGCGGCAGGCACGCTTGAGTGAGCATGAAGGCGGCGTTGAGGTTGACCTGGAGGGTCTTGTACCACGTCTCCATGTCGTAGAGTTCGACGGGCGCCGGTTTGCCCATGGTGGCCGCGGCGTGGAGCAGGCCATCGAGGCGGCCGAGGCCCTCGCGGATACGCTGCGCGACCTCGGGGAAGTTGTCGAAGGTGGCGCCCTCGAGGTTCATGGGGTAGATCGCCGGTTCTGGGTGGTTGTCCTCGACGATGCGGTCGTAGAGGCTCTCGAGCGCCTTGAGGTCCTTGTCGAGGATGACAACCGTGGCGCCGGCGGCGGCGAGCCGGCGGCAGACGGCGCTGCCGATACCGCCAGTGGCGCCGGTGACCAGGATGACGCGCCCGTCGAAGGCGTCTTCGGCGGGCTGGTAGTCGGCGGAGATCAACGCTTGTTCGGCCACGGTTATCCCCTGATGGTGGTGAACGACGGGAAACGCCGTACCTTACCCAGCGCTCCGGTGGCGAGCAAGGTAGGCCGGGCGGGGTTGCCTGTAGCCATTGCCTCGGGCGTATTCCCCGCCGTCGCTCCCTGTGTCAGCCCCCCGGGCCGGATCCTTGCGGACGCGCCGAGCAGCGCAGCCCAAGCAGGGGGCCTGCGCGAACCTTTCCTGGTTCGCGCTGGTCAGCGCGCAGCGCAGAACGGCGCGCCAGCGCCGTTCCTTTGCGCGCGGCCCTGCGCGGGCGAGCAGCACAGGGAACCCCGCAGGGGCGCGTCCGCCGATCCGGCCCGGGGGGCTGACACAGGGGAGGTCCATCGAGCCCTCCGAGGCAGCGGCGCCTCTCCTCAGGCAGGCGTGCCCCGGGGGTCCGTCTCCACTGCGAAGCACTTCGCCTCGGCAGCCACCAACTCCTTGGCGGCAAGCATCCGCACCGGCGGACTGGCTTGGCCAAGGGACTCATAGAGAGCCCGGCACTCCGGGACGTAATGACGCGCAAAGGCCAGATCGTGATCAGCAATGGAGGCAAGGTTGCTGGCCAGATCGGCGCACTTGATGGTCTGAACCCAGCCCGGTGCCTGGCGCAACTGCTTAACGGCGCGGGCCTTGCGCTGGTCGCGGGGCTCGCCCTCCTCGATCGCGGCGCAGGTCAGCCACATCACCCCGGAGCGAACACGCTCTCCAAACTGGGCGCAGAGCATTCCGGGCTCTAGGCCGGAGTCCTCGACAGCATCATGAAGCCAGGCTGTGATCAGTGCGTCGGTCTCCTCCGTACCGAGCCGGGTCAAGGCCGCCACCTCCGCAAGGTGCTTCCAGTAAGGCTCGCCGGTATAACGCCGACGTTGATCGCGGTGGATGTACATGGCGAGGGTGATGGCTTCGTAGAGGCGTTGCTCGTCGCGGGCCGATGGCTGCTGCGAATCGGTCATGGGCCTGCTCTCGCGGTCTATGGTGGCCGACGGGGTCGCGTTTGCTGCATCTACTTTACCGGTTTCACGACCTGCTGCCCATGCAAGGGCGTAGGAGCCGGGAGGGGCTCGGCAGCTAAGCGTTGTTTGCTCCTATCGCCGTCGACGCCGGCAGTCGCCCCTGTGTCAGGCCCCCGGGCCGGATCCTTGCGGACGCGCCGAGCAGCGCAGCCCAAGCAGGGGGCCAGCGCGAACCTTTCCTGGTTCGCGTTGGTCAGCGCGCAGCGCAGAACGGCGCGCCAGCGCCGTTCCTTTGCGCGCGGCCCTGCGCGGGCGAGCAGCACAGGGAACCCCGCAGGGGCGCGTCCGCCGATCCGGCCCGGGGGCCTGAAA
>NZ_NHSN01000009.1 GCF_016653405.1 Halorhodospira halophila | reverse complement strand
CCAGCGCCGTTCCTTTGCGCGCGGCCCTGCGCGGGCGAGCAGCACAGGGAACCCCGCAGGGGCGCGTCCGCCGATCCGGCCCGGGGGCCTGAAACAGGGAGCGACGGGGGGCTGAAACAGGGGGCGACGGCGGGGGGCCCGCCTTAGGCTACAGCCGCCCCCGCCAGGCGACCCACACCTTGCGCAGCGGCGTCAGCGTCAGCCGGCCGCGGATCAGCTCCGCCGGCCCGCGGCGACGGATCTCCAGGAGCAGGGCCTGATGCAGCGCGGCGTACGCCGTGACCGGGCGTAACGCACGCGCCGCGGCGCGGTCCGTCGGCGCCCGCCGGCCCGCGGCCGAGAACAGCGGCTCGATGGCCCCGGCCTGGGCGTCCAGCGCCCGGAGCAGCGAGGGCAGGGCCGTCCCATCGGCTTGGAGCAGCGCTCCCTCCGCCGGCACTCCGGCCCCGCGCAGGGTCTCCCGGGGTAGGTCGCTGTCGCCGTAACGGGCGGCCAGCCCCTGCAGACGCAGGCTGCGGGTCAATGCGATGGCGCTGCCCAGTGCCGTCGCGTACCCGGTGGCCGAGTCGTCGCCGACCAGAACCCGGGCGGCCAGGCGTAGCGGGGCCGCGGCGTGGCGCTCGGTCAGCTCGCGCTGCTCGGCGAAGGTGTCGGGCCGGTCGCCGTCCAGGGTGCGGTCGGCCTCATCGAGCACGGCGCGCAGCTCCGCGCCCGGCAGCTGGTCATCGTGGACCGCTGCGGCCAGGGGGGCGGCCAGCGGGTGCTCGCCGCCCCCTTCGAGGATCCGCGCCAGCTCGGTGCGCCACCAATGCAGCTTGGTGCGGGCCACGTCGGGCTCCTGAGTGCTCAGCGGGATGCGCCGGATCTCACTGGTGAACGCCGCAATCGCCTGCAGCGGCCGGCGCTGCTGCTCCGGTGCCAGGCGCAGGGCGTAGTCCAGGCTGGAGCCCGGCGGGGCCGTCCGGGCCAGCAGGTCGTCGGGGATGGCGGGTGCGGGCATGGCGCGGTTTCAGACAGCGGAGCGGTCGAGTCTGGCGCCTGCTTCGGGCTCAAGCCAACCCAGCAGCTCCGCGGGTTGACGGATCAGCCCGTGGGCGCCCCACAGGGCCGGGCGGTCGCCGGCGTGCAGATAGCCGAATAGGGCCACCAGCCCGCGGGCGCCGGCGGCCACCGCCGCGTCGATATCCCGGCGGGCATCGCCCAGGCTCCAGCACGCCTCGGGGGCGCAGCCCAGCGTGGCGGCGGCGTGCCGGATCGGGTCGGGGTGGGGCTTGGCCCGGTCCAGCGTGTCGCCGCAGACCACCGCCCCGGCGCGCGTGTCCAGTGCCAGGCGCTCGAGCAGCGGTTCGGTGAGGTGCGTCGGTTTGTTGGTCACGATACCCCAGGGGATGTCCTGCCCCTCGAGGGTGTCGAGCACCGCGGCCATGCCCGGGAAGAGCCGGCTCTCATCGGCGATGCGGGCCCGGTAGCGCCGGACCAGCTCCTGCTCGAGGGCCACCGCGTGCGGGTCGCTTGGGGGTACCGAGAAGGCGTGGCTGACCATGATCCGTGCGCCGTGGGAGACCGTGGTCTGCAGCGCACCCGTCGGCGCCGGCGGCCGCCCCGCCTCGGCGAGCAGCTCCTGGACGCAGGCGATCAGATCCGGTGCCGTGTCGACCAGGGTTCCGTCGAGATCGAAGAGGACGCCGCGCCGCGTGTTCATCAATGCTTGCGCAGGTGGGCGAAGTAGTTCACCGAGGTGTCCTGCTTCAGCCACGCCGTGCGGGTGAATGGGTTGTAGCCCAGCCCCGTGACCTCCTGGAGTACCAGCCCTTGGGGGCGCCCCCAGCGGGTCAGCTCCGAGGGGCGCACGAAGCGCTCATGCTGGTGCGTGCCCCGGGGCAGCAGACCGAGGATGTATTCGGCGCCGACGATGGCCAGGGCGTAGGCACGCAGGGTGCGGTTGATGGTCGAGAAGCAGGCATCGCCGCCGTCGCGCAGTAGCGTGGCGATGGCGGCCACCACCGACTCCGGGCGCGGGGTGTGTTCGATCATCTCCATGCAGACCACGGCGTCGAAGGGTTCGACCTCCCCGCGCTGCGCCTCCTCGGCCAGTTCTTCCACCGTGCACTGGCGGTAGTCGACGCCGGTGATCTCCGCCTCCAGCGCGTGCAGCTTGGCGGTCTGCAGTGCCTGGCGGGCTGTGTCGATGCCGAGTACCTGGGCGCCGCGGCGCGCCATGGCCTCGGCCAGCAGGCCGCCGCCGGCGCCGACATCGAGGATGCGCTTGCCGGCCAGCCCGTCGAGCCGTGCCTCCAGCCACTCCAGGCGCACCGGGTTGATGTCGTGCAGGGCCCGCTGGCTGCCGTCCGGCTCCCACCAGTCGCCGGTGGCATCGAACTGCGCTGTTTCGCGGGTGTCCTCGTTGCGCTCGCTGCCCGGGTCGGCCTGGTTCATGGGCTGCCCTCCGTTACCGTTGGCCCTCACTGAGCCCGCTCCGCTGCGATCCGTTCCCGCCACTGCTCGGCCCGGGCAATGGTCTCGGCCGGGTCCAGCGTGGTCAGCTGCCCGTCGCGCACGCGGGGCTCGCCGGCCACCCAGACGTCGGTGACGTGCTGGCGGTTGGCGGCGTAGACCAGCTGCGAGAGGGGGTTGTAGATCGGGTGCTGGTTGAGATCGGCCAGCGAGATGGCGGTCAGGTCCGCCGACTTGCCGGGTTCGATGGAGCCGATCTCCTCCTCCAGGCCGAAGGCGCGCGCGGCGTTGATGGTCACCATGGCCAGCGCCTGCTCGGCGGGCAGGGCGGCGGCATCGCCGGAGACCGCCTTGGCCAGCAGGGCGGCGGTGCGCATCTCGCCGATGAGGTCGAGGTCGTTGTTGCTGGCCACACCGTCGGTGCCCAGGGCGACGTTGACACCGGCGCGGGTCAGTGCGGCTGCCGGGCAGAAGCCGCTGGCCAGTTTCAGGTTGGCCTCCGGGCAGTGCAGCACGTGCGCGCCGGCGGCGGCCAGGCGTTCGATCTCGGTCTGCTCGAGCTGTGTGGCGTGCACGGCGAGCAGCCGCGGTGAGACCAGGCCGACCTCCTCGAGGCGCTGCAGGGGGCGCTTGCCGGTTTCGCGCAGGCTCTGCTGGACCTCGTCCGCGGTCTCCTGGACGTGGATGTGTACGGGAACGTCCAGGCGCTCGGCGTGCTCGCCGATCCGCCCCAGGAACCCGTCATCCACGGTGTAGGGCGAGTGGGGCGCGAACAGGGTGCGCACCAGCGGCTCGTCGCGGAAACGCTCGTGCAGCGCCAGGCCCTTTTCCAGGTACTCGTCCAGGCTCTGCGCGTAGCCGCTGGGTACGCCGATGACGATCATCCCGAGCTGGGCACGCATGCCCACCTGACGGGCGGCCTCGCCGGTCACCTCGGGGTAGAAGTACATGTCGTTAAAGCAGGTCACCCCGCCGCGGAGCATCTCGCCCATCGCCAGGGTGCTGCCGTCGCGCACGAAGGCCTCGCTGACCCAGCGCTGCTCGGCCGGCCAGATGTGCTCGGTGAGCCAGGTCATCAACGGCAGGTCGTCGGCCATGCCGCGCAGCAGGGTCATCGCGGTGTGCGTATGGGCGTTGATCAGCCCGGGGATGAGGACGTGCTCGCCGAGATCGTGCTGGGTATCCGCCCGGTAGCTCCCGCGCAGCTCGTCGTTGCCGGCGACGGCTACGATACGTCCGTCGCGGATGGCGACCCCGTGGTCCTCGAGCACGCTGCCGCTCGGCTCGACCGGGATGACCCAGCGGGCGTGGATCAGAGTGTCGACACGTTCCATAATACGCTCCGTTTTTACTGCAGCGAGGGTACCACGACTTGAATACCGCCTCCCACGACACGGTCCGGGCGCTGGAGTGGCGCGACGAGGGGCTCTATCTGCTCGATCAGCGTCTGCTGCCCGGTCAGGAACAGTACGTCTGCTGCACCGACGCTGCGGCCGTCGCCCAGGCGATCACCGACATGGTGGTGCGTGGCGCGCCGGCGATCGGTGTGGCCGCCGGCTATGGTGCGGCCCTGGCCGGTGCTGCGGCTTGGCGAACCCACGGCGCCGGGTGGCAGGCTGGTATGGCCGAGGATCTGGATGCCCTGCGCCGCTCGCGGCCGACGGCCGTCAACCTCGCCTGGGCCCTGGCGCGCATGGAGACCTGCGCCTCGCGGCTGTCGGAGGACGAGGATCCGGCGTCGGCCCTGCTTGCCGAGGCCCACGCCATCCACGCCGAGGATGTTGCAGCCAACCAGCGCATGGGCCGCTCCGGCGCCGGGCTGATCCAGCCGGGCAGCGGGGTGCTCACCCACTGCAATACCGGCTCGCTGGCCACTGGCGGGTTGGGCACGGCGCTGGGCGTGATCCGCACCGCCTGGGCGGATGGCCGAATCGAGCGCGTCTTCGCCGACGAGACCCGGCCGTGGCTGCAGGGGGCTCGGTTGACCGCCTGGGAGTTGGCCGCCGACGGCATCCCGGTGGAGCTGCTGGCCGACGGCGCCGCGGCTGCCCTGATGCGCACCGGACAGGTGCACTGGGCGATCGTCGGTGCCGATCGCATTGCAGCCAACGGGGACGTGGCCAACAAGATCGGCACCTACGCCGTGGCCCTGGCGGCGCGCCAGCACGGGGTGCGATTCATGGTGGTGGCTCCCACCTCGACCATCGATCCGCAGACGGCCACCGGCGAGCAGATCCCCATCGAGACGCGGGACGCCCGCGAGGTCCTCTATGCCGGCGGTCACCGGGTCGCGCCGAAGGCCGAGGGGGTCGGCGCCTGGAATCCGGTCTTCGATGTCACGCCGGCGGAGCTGGTGGATGTCATCGTCACCGAGCGCGGTGTGGTCCATCAGCCGGACGCCGACGGCATGGCCCGCCTGCTCGAGGGCGCTGGCTGAGTCGCCAAAGCGGCCCCGCATCCGCCGGGGGCTGAGCGGGCGCATTCCGAACGCGCCGAGCAGCGCAGCCCAAGCAGGGGGCCAGCGCGAACCTTTCCCGGTTCGCGCTGGTCAGCGCGCAGCGCAGAACGGCGCGTCAGCGCCGTTCCTTTGCGCGCGGCCCTGCGCGGGCGAGCAGCACAGGGAACCCCGCAGGGGCGCGTTCGGCGAGCCCGATCAGCCCCCGGCGGACGCGGGGCCGGTTCGGGGGCGGGCGCCCAGGGTACCGTTCAGCTCCGTTGCCCGATGCGCATGCCCACCTTGGCGATGCGCCCATCCTGGATCTCCCGGATGGTGAACTGCAGATTGTCGATCCGCACCCGGTCACCGACCACCGCCCGGTTGTTGAAGATCCACAGCAGATAGTCGCTCAGCGACTGCTCCGGCCGGGCACCGCTGGGCATGGAGATGCCGTAGGCGGTGGCGATGTCCCCCAGCCGCGCCGAGCCGTCCAGCGTGAACTCGCCGAAGAAGCGCTGCTCCGCCAGGTAGGCCGGCCCGCTGGGAGCAACGAACAGGCGGTCCAGATCCGCGATGTCCCGGGGCAGGGCCAGCAGGTACAGATAGTCCCGCGGGCGCAGCACCTCGCGCCTTGGGTGTTGCAGCGCCTCGCCCTCGCGGAACAGCGCCACCGGCTGGGCCGATGACGGCAGGTTGAGCCGGTTGATCGGCTCGTAGAGCGCCGGCGAACTCTCGGTGATCCGGTAGGCGATGAACGCGTAGTCGGTCTGGTGCGGGACGTCGATCACCTGACGCTGGGTGGCGCCACTGTCCGGCGGCACCTCAAGGCCGAGCAGCCGCGCCGCCGGCGCGATGGTCCAGCCCTGAACCACCAGCGAGACCAGCACCACGAAGAAGGCCACGTTGAAGAACAGCTCCGCCTGCTCAATCCCGGCCAGCAGCGGGAAGAGCCCGAGGATGATGGGCACCGCGCCGCGCAGGCCCACCCACGAGATGAACAGTTGCTCGCGCCAGGGGAACCGGAAGGGGGCCAGGCAGGCGAAGACCGCCAGGGGGCGGGCGACCAGGATCAGCACCGCGGCGGCGAGCAGGCCCTGGGCGGCAACGGGTAGCAGCTCCGAGGGCGTGACCAGCAGCCCGAGCACCACGAACATGGTGATCTGCGCCAGCCAAGCGAAACCGTCGTGGAAGCGGCGGATGTTCTGCGCCGCCTGCAGCCGCCGATTGCCGGCGATCAGCCCGGCCAGGTAGACGGCCAGGAAGCCGCTGCCGCCGAGGACCGCGGCCCCGCCGAAGATGGCCAGGCCGCCGCCGAGCGCCAGCAGGGGGTAGAGCCCGGGTGTCAGGTTGATGCGGTTGATCAGCCAGGCCAGGGTGAGGCCGCCGAGGGCGCCGAAGGCGGCGCCGAGGCCGAGCTGCTGGACGAACTCGAGCGCCGCGGCGGCGGCGAGCAGATCCGGCTGCTGGACGAGGATCTCGACCAGCATGATGGTCAGAAAGATCGCCATCGGATCGTTGGAGCCCGATTCGATCTCCAGCGTGGCGGCCACGCGCTGCTTGAGCTCCAGTCCGCGGGCGTGGAGCAGTCCGAAGACGGCCGCCGCGTCGGTGGAGCCGACGATGGCGCCGATCAGCAGGCCCTGTTTCCAGTCGAGGTCGAAGGCCCAGGCCAGCACCCCGCCGGTGATGCCGGCGGTGATGATCACGCCCACGGTGGCCAGGGTGAGCGCCGGTTTGAGGGCCACCCGGAAGGTGGAGGCCTGGGTGCGCAGGCCGCCGTCGAAGAGGATGATGGCCAGCGCCAGGCTGCCGATCAGATGGGCGGCCTGAATGTCGTCGAAGTCGATCCCGAACAGCCCCTCTTCACCGAGGAGCATGCCGATGGCCAGGAAGACCAGCAGCATCGGGGCGCCGACGCGGTCCGAGACCACGCTGGCGAGGATGCTCACCAGCAGCAGTGCGGCGCCGAACAGGATAAGTTGATTGGTCAGGTCCAAGCGGACGGCTCCCTGCGCTCCCGGTTGGGCGGCGGTATGGTACCATCGACCTTTTCCCCTGGAGAGTCTTGAGAAGAGCGCATGACCGGCGTTGCCCGCGAGATCCTCCCTGTAAACCTCGAAGACGAGATGCGGCAGTCGTACCTCGATTACGCCATGAGCGTAATCGTCGGGCGTGCCCTTCCCGATGTCCGCGACGGCCTCAAGCCCGTGCACCGGCGTGTCCTCTACGCCATGCGCGAACTGGGCAACGACTACAACAAGCCGTATAAGAAGTCGGCGCGTGTGGTCGGTGACGTCATCGGTAAGTACCACCCCCACGGTGATGCCGCGGTCTACGACACCATTGTGCGCCTGGCCCAGACCTTCAGCATGCGCTACCGGCTGGTGGACGGCCAGGGCAACTTCGGCTCCATCGACGGCGACTCGCCGGCAGCGATGCGCTACACCGAGGTGCGCATGGCGCGCCTGGCGCACGAGCTGCTCGCCGACATCGACAAGGAGACGGTGGACTTCGTCGACAACTACGACGGCTCCGAGCAAGAGCCCCACGTGCTGCCGACGCGTCTGCCCAACCTGCTCATCAACGGCGGCTCCGGCATCGCCGTGGGCATGGCCACCAACATCCCGCCGCACAACCTGCGCGAGGTGATCGACGCCTGCGTGGCCCTGGTCGACGACCCGGAGCTGCCCGTCGAGTCGCTCATCGAGTATGTTCCGGCCCCGGACCTACCCACCGGCGGCATCATCTTCGGTACCGCCGGCATCCATCAGGCCTTCCGCACCGGTCGTGGGCGCATGGTCCTGCGCGCCCGTGCCGAGGTCGAGGAGATGACCGCGGACCGCGAGCGCATCGTGGTCACCGAATTGCCCTATCAGGTCAACAAGGCGCGGCTGGTCGAGAAGATCGCCGAGCTGGTCAAGGAGCGCCGCCTCGAGGGCATCTCCGAGCTGCGCGATGAATCGGACAAGGAAGGCATCCGCATCGTCCTCGAGCTCAAGCGCGGCGAGGCCGGTGAGATCGTGCTCAACAACCTCTATCGCCACACGCAGATGCAGACGGTCTTCGGCATCAACATGGTGGCGCTGCACGAGGGCCAGCCGCGTACGCTCAACCTCCGGCAGGTGCTCGAAGCATTCATCCGTCACCGCCGCGAGGTGGTCACCCGGCGCACCATCTACGAGCTGCGCAAGGCCCGCGAGCGCGCCCACGTGCTCGAGGGGCTGGCGGTCGCCCTGGCCAACATCGACGAGGTCATCGCGCTGATCAAGGGCTCTTCGGGGCCGGCGGAGGCCAAGGCCGAGCTGGTCGCCCGGGACTGGCGCCCCGGGGTGGTTACCGAGATGCTCGAGCGCGCCGGGGCCGCCGCCACGCGCCCGGAGGAGCTGGCCGATCACTTCGGTCTCGATGCCGACTCGGGCATCTACCGCCTCTCCGAGGCGCAGGCCCAGGCGATCCTCGACCTGCGCCTGCACCGCCTGACGGCCATGGAGCAGGACAAGATCGTCGAGGAGTACAGCAACCTCCTCGAGCGGATCGCCGAGCTGATCCACATCCTCGACAGCGGCGAGCGGCTGATGGAGGTCATCCGCGAGGAACTGGTGGCGATCCGGGATCAGTACGGCGACGAGCGCAAGACCGAGATCCGCGAGGATACCGCCGAGCTCTCGCTGGAGGATCTGATCAGCGAGGAGGACATGGTGGTCACGCTCTCGCACCACGGCTACGTCAAGGCGCAGCCGCTGGACGGCTACCGCGCGCAGCGCCGCGGCGGCCGGGGCAAGAGCGCCACCGCGATGAAGAACGAGGACTTCATCGACAAGCTGTTCATCGCCAACACCCACGACACGCTGCTGTGCTTCTCGAGCACCGGCAAGTGCTACTGGCGCAAGGTCTACGAGCTGCCGCAGGGCAGCCGCACCTCGCGCGGGCGGCCGATGGTCAACCTGTTGCCCCTTGAGGAGGATGAGCGCATCAACGCCGTCGTCCCCGTGCGCGAGTTCGACGAGAACCACTTCGTCTTCATGGCCACGCGCAACGGCACGGTCAAAAAGACGCCCCTGTCGCACTTCTCGCGGCCGCGCTCCAGCGGCATCATCGCCCTGGAGCTGCGCGGTGACGACACCCTGGTGGATGCCGAGATCACCAACGGCGATCGCGAGGTGATGCTGCTCTCCGACGCGGGCAAGGCGCTGCGCTTCCACGAGTCGGATGTTCGTGCCATGGGCCGGACCGCCGGCGGCGTGCGCGGCATCCGCCTGGAATCCGGCCAGCGGGTGATCGCGCTGCTGATCCTCGGCGAGGGGGATATCCTCACCGCCACCGAGCACGGCTACGGCAAGCGCACCCCGGTGGCCGACTACCCGCGGCGGGGTCGGGGCGGCATGGGCGTGATCTGCATCCGCACCACCGAGCGCAACGGCCGGGTGGTCGGTGCCGTGCAGGCCGCCGAGGACGACGAGATCATGCTGGTCAGCCGCAGCGGTACGCTGGTGCGCACCCCGGTGGCCGATGTCTCGCGGGTCGGGCGCAACACCCAGGGGGTGAAACTCATCAGCCTCGACGAGGATGAGCAGCTGGTCGGCCTCGAGCGGGTCGAGGGGCTGGCCGAGACGGAGGCGCCGGAGGCGCCCGAGGCCTAGGGAGTCGCGGGCCGCCGGGCGGCAGCGCCGCCCGGGGCCCCGGGAATTCGTGTTTCGCAACCGAGGATCACCGCATGAGTAGAGTCTTCAACTTCAGCGCCGGTCCGGCCATGCTCCCCGAGGCGGTGATGCGCCAGGCCGCCGACGAGATGCTCGACTGGCACGGCACCGGCATGTCGGTCATGGAGATGAGCCACCGTGGCAAGGCGTACGTCTCCATCGCCGAGAAGGCCGAGGCCGACCTGCGGGAACTGCTGCAGATCCCGGACAACTATAAGGTGCTCTTTCTCCAGGGCGGTGCTACTGGCCAGTTCTCGGCCATTCCGATGAACCTGCTCCGTGGCGGGCAGCGCGCCGACTACATCTACACCGGGCAGTGGTCCAAGAAGGCCATCGCCGAGGCGAAGAAGTTCTGCGACGTTAACGTCGCCGCCTCCGGCGAGCCGGACATGATGCACATCCCGCCGCAGTCGCAGTGGCAGCTTTCCGACGACGCCGCCTACGTCCACTTCACCCCCAACGAGACGATCAGCGGCGTGGAGTTCCACTGGCTGCCGGACGTCGGGGACAAGCCGCTGGTCGCCGACATGTCCTCGACGCTGCTGTCGCGGCCCATCGACGTCAGCCGCTACGGCCTGATCTACGCCGGGGCGCAGAAGAACATCGGCCCGGCCGGCGTGACCCTGGTCATCGTCCGCGAGGACCTGATCGGCCAGGCGATGCCGCAGACCCCCACGGTCTGGGACTACAAGCAGCAGGTCGACGCCGACTCCATGCTCAATACGCCGGCCACCTATCCGCTCTACATTGCCGGGCTGGTCTTCCAGTGGCTCAAGGAGCTCGGCGGGCTCGAGGCGATGGCCGAGATCAACCACCGCAAGGCGCAGAAGCTCTACGACGCCATCGACGGTTCCGGCTTTTACAGCAACCCGGTGGACCCGCAGGCGCGCTCGTGGATGAACGTACCCTTCGTGCTCGCCGACGACAGCCTCGACAAGACCTTCCTCGAGGAGGCCGAGGCGGCCGGTCTGACCACCCTCAAGGGGCACCGCTCGGTGGGTGGCATGCGGGCCTCGATCTACAACGCCATGCCCGAAGCCGGTGTCGACCGGCTGATCGAGTTCATGGCCGACTTCGAGAGGCGAAACGGGTGAATCCCATGTACCGCATCCTCACGCTGAACAACATCTCGGTGAAGGGCCTGGACCGGCTGCCCCGCGAGCGTTTCGAGACCTCCTCGGACATCGCGCACCCGGACGCCATCCTGGTCCGTTCCGCCGACCTGCACGGCCAGGAGGTTCCCGATTCCGTGGTGGCCATCGGCCGCGCCGGGGCGGGCGTCAACAACATCCCGGTCGGGGACATGACCGAGCGCGGCGTGCCGGTGTTCAATGCCCCGGGTGCCAACGCCAACGCGGTTAAGGAGCTGGTCATCGCCGGGTTGTTCCTGGCCGCGCGCAACATCTGTCCGGCCTGGGAGTATGCCCGGGGCCTGCAGGGCAGCGACGCCGAGCTGCATGAGGCCATGGAGGCCAACAAGAAGCGCTTCGTCGGCTTTGAGCTGCCCGGGCGCACCCTGGGCGTGGTTGGCCTCGGCGCCATCGGCGTCCAGGTGGCCAATACCGCCCGGGCCCTGGGCATGAAGGTCGTCGGTTTCGACCCGCAGATCACCGTGGATGCCGCCTGGGCCCTGGACTCCGGGGTCGAGGCGGCGCACAGTGTGGGCGATGTCATGGCGCGCTCGGACATGATCACCATCCACGTGCCGCTGATCGACGCCACCCGGGGGCTGATCAATGCCTCGCGCCTGGCCCAGGCCCGCCAGGGGGCTACGCTGCTCAACTTCTCGCGCGCCGAGGTGGTGGATGAGGGCGACGTGCTCGAGGCACTCAACGAGGAGCGTCTGCACGCCTACGTCAGCGACTTCCCCAGCAATGCCGTCAAGGACCATCCGCGGGCGGTGACGCTGCCGCACCTCGGGGCATCGACCCACGAGGCCCAGGAGAACTGCGCCATCATGGTGGCCGATCAGGTGCGCGATTACCTGGAGACCGGCAACGTGCGCAACGCGGTCAACTTCCCGGACATGAGCATGCCGCGCAGCGGCAAGGGCGACCGCCTGTGCGTGGTCAACGCCAACGTGCCGAACATGCTCGGTCAGATCTCCAGTCTGCTGGCGCAGCACGGTCTGAACATCGACGACATGTTCAACAAGGCGCAGGAACGCCTAGCCTACACCCTGGTGGACGTCGAGGGCGAGGTGCCGGAAGCGGTGGCCGAGGAACTGCGCGGCATCGAGGGGGTTCTGAAGGTCCGCGTGATCCGCTGAGGGGGAGCGATGTCCGTCGACAATGACGACCTGGCCGCGCTGCGGCAACGGATCGACGGGATCGACGACCAGATCCTCGAGCTGGTCAGCGAGCGGGCTCGCCTGGCTGAGGAGGTGGCCCGCGCCAAGGCCCGCCGCGGTGAAGCGCTCAAGGTCTACCGGCCTGAGCGGGAGGCGGAGATCCTGCGGCGGCTCGTCGAGCGCAACCGGGGGCCGCTGACCCGTGAGCAGGTCACGGTCCTCTTCCGCGAGGTCATGTCCGCGTGCCGGGCGCTGCAGCAGCCGCTGACCGTCGCCTTCCTCGGCCCGCAGGGCACCTTCACCGAAGAGGCGGCCAGCAAGCACTTCGGCCACGATGCCGGCATGTCGCCTCAGGCCACCATCGGCGGCGTATTCCGCGAGGTGGAATCGGGGGCGGCGCACTACGGCGTGGTCCCCGTGGAGAACTCCTCCGAGGGGGTGGTTAGCCACACCCTGGACCGCTTCCTGGACTCGGAGCTGGCCATCGTTGGCGAGGTGGAGCTGCGCATCCACCACGCCCTGGCCAGCCACGCCGGTGGGCTGACCTCGGTCGAGCGGGTCTACTCGCACCAGCAGGGGCTCTCGCAGTGCCGCGCCTGGCTCGAGACCCATTTGCCGCAGGCCGAGCGCCATCCGGTCTCCAGCACCGCCGAGGCGGCCCGGCTGGCGGCCCTGGAGCCCAACGCCGCGGCCATCGCCAGCGAGGCGGCGGCGGAGCGCTACGGCGTGCCGCTGCTCCAGGAGCGCATCGAGGACTACCACGGCAACACCACCCGCTTTCTGGTTCTCGGCTACCAGTCCCCGCCGCCGAGTGGTCACGACAAGACCTCGCTGGTGGTCTCCAGCGCCAACCGCTCCGGGCTGCTCTTCCAGCTCCTTGAGCCGCTGGCGCGCAACGGCATCGACATGACCCGGATCGAGTCGCGTCCGGCGCGCCAGCAGGGGGTGTGGGAGTACGTGTTCTTCATCGACATCCTCGGGCACGCCGAGGACGAGCACCTGCGCGGCCCCCTGGAGGAGATGCGCCAGCGTGCCAGCCTCTTCCGTGTTCTCGGCTCCTATCCAAGGGCGATCTGATCCATGGCTGCATCCGAATCCGCATTTCTCGATCTGGCCAATCCGGGTGTACGCGGGCTTGCCCCGTATGAACCCGGCAAGCCCATTGAAGAGCTGCGCCGCGACTACGGTGTCGAGGAGGTGATCAAGCTCGCCTCCAACGAGAACCCGCTGGGGCCCTCGCCGCGGGCGGCGGAGGCCGCCACCGCCGCGGTCCAGGCCGGTCACCGCTACCCGGACGGCAACGGCTTCGAACTCCGGCACGCCATCGGCGAGCGCCACGGGGTGGATCCGGGGCGGGTGACGCTGGGCAACGGCTCCAACGATGTCCTCGCCCTCGTGGCGCAGACCTTTCTCGGCCCTGGACGCCGCGCAGTCTTCTCGGCCCACGCCTTCGCCGTCTACCCGATCGTGACCCAGGCGGCGGGGGCCGAGGCCCGGGTGGTACCGGCGTTACCCGCCGGGCACCCGGAGCAGCCCCGCGGCCACGACCTGGAGGCGATGGCCGCCGCCACGGACGAATCGGTCCAGGTGGTCTTCGTCGCCAACCCCAATAACCCGACCGGCACCTGGGTCGGGGGCGAGGCGCTGCGCCGGTTTCTCGACGCCGTGCCGGCGACGACCCTGGCGGTGGTCGACGAGGCGTACTTCGAGTACGCGGTGGAGGAGGCGGACTACCCCGATGCCAGTCGTTGGCTCGACGATTACCCGAATCTCATCGTCACCCGCAGCTTCTCGAAGGTCCACGGCCTCGGCGGCCTGCGGGCCGGCTACGCCCTGTCGCATCCGGCGGTTGCCGAGCTGATGAACCGCGTGCGCCAGCCGTTCAACTGCTCGGGCCCGGCCCAGGCGGCGGCGGTCGCGTCGCTGGCCGACTGCGAGTACCTGGAGCGTTCGGTGGCGCTCAACACCGAGCAGCGCGCGGTACTGCGCCGCGGCCTGGAGGAGTTGGGCTTCGCCCCGCTGCCGTCCGCCGGCAACTTCCTGACCTTCGACGCAGGGGATCGGGCGGCGGAGCTCAACGAGGGGCTGCTGCGCAGCGGGGTTATCGTCCGCCCGGTGGACGCCTACGACCTGCCCGGGCACCTGCGTGTGAGCGTGGGCACGCCGGTGGAGAACCGCACCTTCCTGGCCGCGCTCTCCCGGCAGTTGCACGGAGGTACGGCGTGATCCGGCGCCTGGCGATCATCGGCGTGGGCCTGATCGGTGGATCGCTGGCCCTGTCCCTGCGCCGCCATGCGGCGGTGGAGGAGGTGGTCGGCTGCGGGCGCAGCGCCGCCAACCTGGAGCGTGCCCGGTCGTTGGGGGTGATCGACCGCGGTTGCCACGATCCGGCCGAGGCGGTTCGAGGCGCCGATCTGGTGGTGATCTGCGTGCCGCTGCGTGCCATGTGCGGGGTTCTGGCCGCCCTCGAGGGGGCGGTGGAGCCCGGTACCGTGGTGACCGACGCCGGGAGCGTCAAGGGCTCGGTGATCGAGGACGCCCGTACCGTCTACGGGACGCCGCCGGCGTGGCTGGTGCCCGGCCACCCGATCGCCGGCACCGAGAACAGCGGCGTGGAGGCCGCCTTCGCCGAACTCTACGATCGCCGTCGGGTCATCCTGACCCCCACGGCGGAGAACCCCGAGGAGGCGGTCGAGCGCGTCGCGGCCATGTGGCGGGCGGCCGGTGCCCAAGTCGTGCGCATGGAGGCCGATCACCACGATGAGGTCCTGGCGGCCACCTCCCATCTGCCGCACGCGCTCGCCTATGCGCTGGTGGATGCCCTGGCCGGCTGGGATGACCGGCAGGAGATCTTTGAGTACGCCGCCGGTGGTTTCCGCGACTTCACCCGCATCGCCTCGTCGGATCCGGCCATGTGGCGGGATATCTGCACCGCCAACCGGGCGCATGTGGTCGCGGCACTGCGCCGCTACCAGGAGGATCTGGGGCGGCTGACCGACGCGCTGGCCGCCGGTGACGACGATCGGGTCCTGCGTGTGTTCGAGAATGCCCAGGAGGCCCGCGCCGGCTTCCTGCGCTTGCTGGAGGGGCGCTCGTGAGCGCGATGCAAAACGAGAACTGGCGGGTCGCCCCGGGCGGGGCGATCCGCGGCGAGGCCCGGGTCCCCGGGGACAAGTCGATCTCCCACCGGGCGGTGATGCTCGGCGCCCTGGCCGATGGCACCACGCAGGTCACCGGTCTGCTCGAGGGGGCCGATGTCCTGGCCACCATCGAGGTCTTCCGCGGCCTCGGCGTGGCCATCGACGGTCCGGAGCACGGCGCGGTGACGGTCCACGGGGTGGGCTGGGAAGGGCTGCGTCCGCCGGCCTCCGAGCTGGACGTGGGCAACTCCGGCACCTCCATGCGCCTGCTCGCCGGACTGCTGGCCGGGTTGCCGTTCGACACCGTGCTCACCGGCGATGCCTCGCTCAACCGTCGCCCGATGCGCCGGGTCACCGAGCCCCTGGCGGAGATGGGCGCGCGGATCACCACCAGCGAGGCCGGCACCGCTCCGCTGCGCATCCACGGAGGCAGCCCGCTGACCGGCATCGATTACACGCTGCCGGTGGCCAGCGCCCAGGTGAAATCGGCGCTGCTGCTCGCCGGCATGCGCGCTGCCGGCCACACCTGCGTCACCGAGCCGGCCCCCACCCGCGATCACACCGAGCGCATGCTCCAGGGGTTCGGTTACCCGGTCTCCCGCGATCTGGCCACGGTCTGCCTGGAGGGCGGGCGGCGTCTGTACGGGACCCGCGTCGACGTCCCGGCGGACATCTCCTCGGCCGCCTTCCTGCTGGTCGCGGCGAGCATTGCCCCGGGCTCGGACCTGACCCTGCGCCATGTCGGCTGGAACCCCACCCGCACCGGCGTGGTGGAGATCCTCCGGCGCATGGGCGCCGATATCGAGGTGCTGGGTACCGACGAGGTCGGTGGCGAGCCGGTGGCGGACCTGCGGGTGCGTTCCGCCGGGCTGCGTGGCATCGCCATCCCCGAGGAGCTGGTGCCACTGGCCATCGACGAGTTCCCGGCGCTGTTCATCGCGGCCGCCTGCGCCGAGGGCGAGACGCTGCTCACCGGCGCCGCCGAGCTGCGCGTTAAGGAGTCCGACCGCATCGCGGTGATGGCCGAGGGCCTGCAGGCGCTGGGGGTGACGGTCGAGCCTCGCGAGGATGGGGCCCGCATCGTCGGCCGGCCGGTGCTCGACGGTGGGCAGGTGCACAGTCATACCGACCACCGCATCGCCATGGCCTTCGCCATCGCCGCCCTGCGTGCCGAGGCCCCGGTGGCGATCGAGTCCTGCGAGAACGTGCGCACCTCCTTCCCCGGTTTTGTGGAACTGCTGCGCCGGCTGGGGATGGGGGTGGAGGTCGACGCCGGGCCCGCCCATACCCCCTGAACCCTAACCGTCGAAACCTGAAACTTCATGACCCAGACCAATCCCCCTCCCGTACTTGCCATCGACGGCCCCAGCGGGGCCGGAAAGGGCACCGTGGCCAAGGCCGTGGTGCTTGCCCTCGGCTGGCATTTCCTGGACAGCGGTGCGCTCTACCGCCTGACCGGGCTCTACTGCCAGCGCCAGGGTGTGGCCGCCGACGATGCGCCGCGGGCCGCCGAGCTGGCGGCCGTGCTGCCGGCGGAGTTTCGGGTCGCCGACGGGGCGGAGCGGATCCTCCTCGACGGCGACGACGTCTCGGCCGAGCTGCGCACCGAGACCACCGGGGCCCTGGCCTCGCAGGTGGCGGCTCTGCAGGCGGTGCGTGACGCCCTCCTGCAGCGTCAGCGCGACTTCCGCCGCCCCCCGGGGCTGGTGGCCGACGGCCGCGATATGGGCACCGTGGTCTTCCCCGACGCGCCGGTGAAGGTCTTTCTCACCGCCAGCGCCGAGGAGCGCGCGCGGCGGCGCTATAACCAGTTGAAGGAGCAGGGGGCCGATGTTAGCCTTGCGAGCCTGTCGGAAGAGATAGCCGAGCGAGACCGACGCGACGCCTCCCGTACCACGGCGCCACTGAAGCCCGCCCCGGACGCCGAATACCTCGATACCACTGGCCTGGCCATCGAAACGGTGATCGAACGGGTACTGGCGCAAGTGCGGGGACGGCTGGGATAATCGGCACAAGCGCGTCGCCGCCGCCCCCCGCGGGGTGGCAGGCGGCCGTAAATCGTATTAAAGGAAGGGCCGGCGGCCGTGGCCGCCGAAATCCACCACCAACAACTGACCGTGACACGGTCCTGGATCGACTGAGCGATGACCGAAAGCTTTGCGGAACTCTTTGAGGAGAGCCTTGCGAACACCGATATGCGGCCTGGCGCCATTGTTACGGCGAAGGTCGTGGGGATCGACAACGAGGACGTGATCGTCAACGCCGGCCTCAAGTCCGAGGCGGTGATCCCTGTCTCGCAGTTCTATGACGAGGCCGGGAACCTGGAGGTGAACGTCGGCGACGAGGTCGAGGTGGCCCTCGACACCGTCGAGGACGGCTTCGGCGAAACGCGGCTCTCCCGCGAGCGGGCCAAGCGCGCCTACGCCTGGCGTGCCCTCGAGAAGGCCTACGAGAACAGCGAGACCGTGTCCGGTCAGATCAGCGGCAAGGTCAAGGGCGGTTTCACCGTCGATCTGGGCCACATCCGCGCCTTCCTGCCCGGCTCCCTGGTGGACATCCGCCCCGTGCGCGACACCACCTATCTGGAAGGCAAGGACCTCGAGTTCAAGGTCATCAAGCTCGATGCCCGTCGCAACAACGTGGTGGTCTCCCGCCGCGCGGTGGTCGAGGAGGAGTACAGCGCCGAGCGCGAGGCCCTGCTCGAGAAGCTCCAGGAGGGCGAGACCCTCAAGGGCATCGTCAAGAACCTGACCGACTACGGCGCCTTCGTCGACCTCGGCGGCATCGACGGCCTGCTGCACATCACCGACATGGCCTGGCGCCGGGTCAAGAACCCCTCGGAGGTGGTCGAGGTCGGCCAGGAGATCGAGGTCAAGGTGCTCAAGTTCGACCGCGAGCGCAACCGCGTCTCGCTCGGCCTCAAGCAGCTCGGCGCTGACCCGTGGGAGGCCATCGCGCAGCGCTACCCGGAGGGGGCGCGCGTGCCGGGCAAGGTCACCAACATCACCGAGTACGGCTGCTTCGTCGAGATCGAGGAGGGCGTCGAGGGCCTGGTCCACGTCTCCGAGATGGACTGGACCAACAAGAACGTCAATCCGGCGAAGCTGGTTGCGGTCGGCGACGACGTCGAGGTGATGATCCTCGACATCGACGAGGAGCGCCGCCGCATCTCGCTGGGTATGAAGCAGTGTCAGCCGAACCCGTGGGATGAGTTCGCCGCCAAATACGCCAAGGGCGATCGCGTCGTCGGTCAGATCAAGTCGATCACCGATTTCGGCATCTTCGTCGGCCTGGAGGGCGGCATCGACGGCCTGGTTCACCTCTCCGACCTGTCCTGGGACGAGGCCGGCGAGGAGGCGGTGCGCAACTACCGCAAGGGCGAGGAGGTCGAGACCGTCGTCCTGTCGATCGACCCCGAGCGTGAGCGCATCTCGCTGGGCATCAAGCAGCTGGAGCAGGATCCGCTGAGCCAGTGGCTGGCCGACCACCAGAAGGGCGCCACGGTCAAGGCCAAGATCCTCTCCGTCGAGGCCAAGGGCGCGACCCTGGACGTCGGCGGCGGTGTCGAGGGCTACATCCGCGCCTCGGACCTGGCCAAGGAGCGCGTCGAGGACGCCCGCTCGGTCCTTGAGGAGGGGCAGGAGCTCGAGGCCAAGTTCGTCGGCGTCGATCGTCGCAACCGCACGGTCAACCTCTCCCTGCGTGCCCAGGAGGCCGAGGAGGAGCAGGTGGCGGTGCAGGAGCACGCCCGCCCGGGGCCGAGTGCCGGCACCACGCAGCTCGGCGATCTGCTCAAGGAGCAGATGAAGGGCAACCAGGACAACTGAGTCCGGTGACCCCGGGGGGCCGTGCGCCCCCCGGTCCCGCCGATCCGAGCCAGCAAGCAGAGACCCCCGACCCATGACGAAGTCCGAGCTCATTGAGGCCATTGCGTCCAAGCAGCCGCATCTGGCTCACAAGGACGTTGAAGACGCGGTCAAGAAGATGCTCGAGCACATGAGCGAGACCCTGGCCAACGGCGAGCGGATCGAGATCCGCGGCTTCGGGAGCTTTTCCCTCCACCACCGCCCAGCGCGGATGGGCCGCAACCCCAAGACCGGAGAACCCGTGGCGCTGCCAGCCAAGTACGTGCCACACTTCAAGCCGGGTAAGGAGCTGCGGGAGCGCGTAAACAGCAGCCGCCACCAGGCGCCGCTGCGCTCGCAGTGAATCGTTTCCAGCCATAGAGGGTGAGAGCCGGCCCATGCGACGCATATTCGCCATCATCGGTATCCTTCTGATCATTCTTATCGGGCTTGCCTTCTCCGTGCTGAATGCGGATCCGGTCGCCGTGGATGTCTTCTTCGCGGAGTTCCAGGTGGCGCTGTCCGTGGCCCTGGTGATCACGCTCATCGTCGGCGCCGCCCTCGGCGCCCTGACCAGCATCGGCGCCGTCTGGCGCCGTCGCCGCGAAGTCTCCCGGCTCCGGCGGCAGCTCGGCTACGCCGAGCGGCAGCTGCAGGCCATGCGCCGCGTGCCGCTGGGAGACAGTGACTGACCCCGATGCACGAGCTGCTGTGGCTACTGCTGCCAGTAGCCGCCCTTTCCGGATGGTGGATCGGCCGGCGCGGCGGAGGTGACGAGCACCACGATTCCTACTCCCCTCCGATCTCGGATGCTTACTTCCAGGGCCTCAACTACCTGCTCAACGAGGAGCGGGACAAGGCGCTGGAGGTGTTCACCCGCATGGTCGAGGTCGACAGCGATACCGCTGAGACCCACCTGGCGCTGGGCAGCGTCTTCCGTCGGCGGGGCGAGGTCGACCGGGCCATCCGCATCCACCAGAACCTCATTGCCCGTCCGTCGCTGACCCGACGCCAGCGCACCTACGCGCTGCTCGCGCTGGGCGAGGACTACATGAAGGCAGGGGTCTTCGACCGGGCCGAGAAGCTCTTCCAGGAGGTGGTGGAGCAGGACGCCCACGTCGATCAGGCCCTGCGCCGGCTGCTGACCATCTACGAGCATGAGCGCGAATGGGACCGCGCCATCGAGACCGCCGAGCACCTGGAGCGGGTGGGCGAGGGCGACTATCGGGTCCGGATCGGCCAGTTGCGCTGCGAGCAGGCCGCCCACGCCCTGAGCCGGGGGTACACCGAGCACGCCCGCAAGGCGCTACGCCGGGCGCTGAGTGCCGACCCGGACTGTGCCCGGGCGAACATGCTCCTCGGTGACCTGGAGCGCGAGCTGGGACGCTACAAGGCCGCGGTCAAGGCGTATGAGGCGGTGGGTACGCAGGATCCGGCGCTGCTGCCCGAGATCCTCGACGGCCTGGCCGCCGCCTACCGCGGGCTGGGGCGCCCGGGGCAGATGGAGACCTTCCTGCGGGATACGGTCACGCGCATGCCGGACGGCCGCCTGATGGTCCGCCTGGCCGAGGTCATCCGTGAGCGCCGCGGCACGCAGGCGGCGATCCGCGAGCTGACGCTGATGCTGCGCCGGCAGCCCTCGCTGGACGGCATCCGCCGCCTGGTGGCGCTGACCCACTCGGTGGGTGAGCCCATCGACCCGCGCGAGATGCAGATCCTGCTCGATCTCTTCGAGAAGCTGGAGGCCGGTCGCGCCCTCTACCGCTGCCGGCGCTGCGGTTTCTCGGGGCGGACCCTGTTCTGGCAGTGCCCCGGCTGCCAGAGCTGGGCGAGCATTCGACCGCAGAACGAGACGGAGGGCGGATGAACGTACCTGCCGGGCCGCGACTGATCGTGGCGTTGGACTTCCCCGCTGCGGCCCCGGCCGAGGCCCTGGCCGCGCAGCTCGATCCGCGGCTGTGTCGGCTGAAGGTGGGTAAGGAGCTGTTCACCCGCGCCGGACCGCAGCTGGTGGAGCGACTCCAGGGGCGGGGGTTCGAGGTCTTCCTCGACCTCAAGTACCACGATATCCCCAATACCGTGGCCGGTGCCTGCCGTGCGGCGGCGGAACTCGGCGTCTGGATGGTCAACGTCCACGCCCTCGGCGGACGGCGGATGCTCGAGGCCGCCGGCGAGGCGGTGGCGGCTGCCGACGGGCAGACCCTGCTCACGGCGGTCACCGTGCTGACCAGCCACGACGCCGCCACCCTCGAGGAGATCGGCCTGGCCGGGCCGCCGCGTGAGGCGGTGCTGCGGCTGGCCGGGCTGGCCCGTTCCAGCGGGCTCGATGGCGTGGTCTGCTCGCCGGAGGAGGCCGCAGCCATCGGTGAGCGCTTCGGCGGTGGCCTGCTTCGGGTCACCCCCGGCGTGCGTCCGGCCGGGGCGGCGGTCGGGGATCAGCAGCGCATCGCCACCCCGGCTGCGGCGGTGGCCGCCGGATGTGATTACCTGGTCGTCGGCCGCCCGATCACCGCCGCCGACGATCCTGCCGCCGCCGCCGCCGGGATCGGCGCCGAGATTGCCGCCGCCGGGTGAACGCCGGCGCCGTCCCCGATTGGCCCGGCCGGGGTGGGCTGCTACATTAATACCGACGCCGTCGCAAGACGGTGTCGTCCGTCGCCAGGGAGTGGCGACTTACAGGCACAAGCATCAAGGAGGATCCGACATGCCTGAGCAACTCAGCGGCGCTATCCGCGCGTCCATCCCCGCGACCCTCACCGCACTCACGCTCACCGCCGGGGCTGTCCAGGCCGCCGGGGGCGTGGACATCAATGAAGCCGGTGCCGAAGAACTCGCCGCCGGGCTGACCGGCGTCGGCGAAGTGCGGGCGGCCGAGATCGTCGAGGAGCGCGAGGCCAACGGTCCCTTCCGGGATGCCGACGACCTCAGTCGCGTCAGCGGCGTGGGCCCGGCGAACGTGGAGGACAACCGGGAACGGATCCGGGTGGAGGACGCCAACTAGGGCGGTGAAGGCGGGGGCGGCGGGGCCGCCCCCGCCACCGGCGATCACTCCATGTGCAGGCCGCCGTTGATGTCGAGGTTGGCGCCGGTGATGAAGCCGGCGTCCTCCGAGGCGAGATACTCGATCAGCGAGGCCACCTCGTCGGGCTCGCCGAGCCGCTGCACCGGGATGGTCTCGATGATCTGCTGACGTACCTCCTCCTTCATGGACATGACCATGTCGGTGGCCAGATAGCCCGGCGAGACGGTGTTCACCGTCACGCCCTTGCGTGCCAGCTCCCGGGCCAGGGACATGGTGAAGCCGTGCATGCCGGCCTTGGTCGCAGCGTAGTTGCACTGCCCGAACTGCCCCTTGCGGCCATTGACCGAGGCAACATTGATGACGCGGCCCCAGCCGCGGTCGGCCATGTCGTCGGCGAACTGCTTGGTGACGTTGAAGACGCTGTCCAGGTTGGTGCGCATCACCGCGTCCCAGTTCTCCCGGGTCATCTTCTTGAAGCTGCCGTCCTTGGTGATGCCGGCGTTGTTGACCAGGATGTCGACCGGGCCGGCGCGTTCACGCACCGCCTCGGCCATGGCGGCACAGGAGTCCCAGTCGGCTACGTCGCACTGGACCGCGTGCACCGGCGTCGTCACGCCGCGCTCCTGGAGCCGCTCCCGCCACTTGTCGACACGGCCGTTGTCCGAGGTGTAGGTGGTCACCACGGTGTGTCCGCTGCGGCCCAGGCGCTCGCACACCGCCGCGCCGAGACCGCCGAGCCCGCCGGTTACCAGTGCCGTCTTCTGGCTCATAAGGTTCTCCCCCTTCGATGCCGTTCCTTGTCCGTGGTCGTGCCGCCTTGGCAGGAGCGGCTGCCTGCGGCTTTTTCCCCAGAATAGGGGCTATGCATCCTTTTGCAAATGACGCAGCGCAGCGTGGCGGTGGGTTATGCTGCGGGATGGAAACGCTCCTGCGAATCCTTTTTTGGGGAGGTGGAATGACAAAGACGGAGGGGCCCGCGCCGGAAAGCGGGCGGATCTACGACGACTTCGTGGCCACCATCGGCCGCACGCCCCTGGTGCGCCTGCCGCGGCTGGGCGCCGAGGCGGGGCTCGCCGCCGAGCTGCTGGCCAAGCTCGAGATGTTCAACCCGCTCAGCTCGGTCAAGGACCGCATCGCCCTGGCCATGATCGAGGCGGCGGAGGCGCAGGGGCGGATCACGCCGGGGCATTCAACGCTGATCGAGCCCACCTCGGGGAACACCGGCATCGGTCTGGCCTTCATCGCCGCGGCCCGGGGTTATCGGCTGATCCTGACCATGCCGGCGAACATGTCCACCGAGCGCCGCAAGCTCTTCGCCTTCTACGGCGCCCGGGTCGAACTGACCGACCCGGCGGCGGGCATGCGCGGCGCCATCGACCGGGCCGATGCACTGCTCGAGGAGATCCCCGACAGCTTCCAGCCGGCTCAGTTCAGCAATCCGGCCAATCCCCGCGCCCATCGCTGTGGTACCGCCGAGGAGATCTGGCGGGACACCGGTGGCGCTGTGGACGGGCTGATCGCCGGGGTGGGGACCGGCGGTACGCTGACCGGGGTCGCCGGTCTGCTCAAGGAGCGTCGGCCGGGGTTCCGCGCCTACGCTGTGGAACCGGCCGGCTCGCCGGTGCTCTCCGGCGGGGCACCCGGCCCTCACGGTCTGCAGGGCATTGGTGCCGGCTTCCTGCCGGAGACCCTGGATGCCGCGCTGGTGGATGAGACCCTGCAGGTGGAGGACGCTGAGGCGCTGGCCATGAGTCGTCGTGTGGCACGATTGGAGGGGATTCCCTGCGGGATCTCCAGCGGCGCGGCATTGGCGGCGGCGGTGCGGGTGGCCGCGCGCCCGGAGCTGGCCGGTCAGCGTCTGGTGGTCATCCTCGCCTCTAGCGCCGAGCGCTATCTTTCGACCCCGCTGTTCGAGGGGCTGGACGACGAGGCGTAAACGGCAGGCGGTGGTGAGAGGGCAGGCGGTCCACCTGCTTGGGCGATGCGGCGGGCGAAACCCGAGAACGGCTCGCTGCGGCCGTGGGAGGCGGGGGCGCGACAACGGCGCTGACGAGCGCACCCCTTCGGGGTCCCCTGCGCTGCTCCCCCCTCGGGGCCGCGCGTAAAGCTCGCGCCGCTGCGCGGCGCTCGTACGCTACGCGCTATGCGGTGCGAACCGGCAAAGGTTCGCCCCGCATGCCCCGAGGGGGCTGCGCTGCTCGGTGCGCTCAATGCGCCTTTGTCGCGCCCCCGCCTCCCACGGCCGCAGCATCCACCGGCTCCGGGCTGTGTCGACGCTCAAGCAGGTGAACCGTCTGCCCGCCGGCTCCTCGCCGCTTACGCCTCGTCATCCTCGCCCAGGGCGAAGAGCGAGGCATTGCCCCCGGCCGCGGCCGTGTTCTCCGTGACCATCCGCTCGTTGACGAAGCGCAGTAGGTAGTTCGGACCGCCCGCCTTGAAACCGGTGCCCGACAGCCCCTCGCCGCCGAAGGGCTGCGAGCCGACCACCGCACCGACGATATCCCGGTTCACATAGGCGTTGCCGGCGCGGATCGCCCGCGTGGCCGCATCCCGATGACTGTCGACGCGGCTGTGCACACCGAACGTCAGCCCATAACCGGCGGCGTTGATCCGCTCCACCACCGACTCGAGTTCCCCCGCCCGCCAAGTGGTGTAGTGGAGCATCGGCCCAAAGAACTCCTCCTGCAGGTCCTCGATGGCGTCCAGCCGGTAGAGCGACGGGGGGACAAAATGGCCGCGGGCTCCGGCGTCGCCCAGAGGTGTTCGATGGACCACCCGGCCGGCGGCGGCCATCGCCTCATGGTGGGCCTCCAGCCGGGCCCGGGCCGAGGCATCGATGACCGGGCCGATGTCGGTGGCCAGCCAGCGCGGGTCGCCGACCCGCAGGGCGTCCATGGCACCGCGCAGCATCTCTAGAAAAGGTTCGGCGATGTCCTCCTGGAGGCAAAGCAGGCGCAGCGCCGAGCAGCGCTGACCGGTACTGAAGAACGCCGAGCGCAGGACATCCACCACCGCCTGCTCGGGCAGGGCGCTGGAGTCCACGATCAGGGCGTTGAGGCCACCGGTCTCGGCGATCAGGGGAACGATGGGGCCGTCACGCCCGGCCAGGGTGCGGTGGATCTGCTGCGCCGTAGCCACCG
Source organism: Halorhodospira halophila (assembly GCF_016653405.1). NCBI lineage: Bacteria > Pseudomonadati > Pseudomonadota > Gammaproteobacteria > Chromatiales > Ectothiorhodospiraceae > Halorhodospira > Halorhodospira halophila. The sequence continues at coordinate 85,317 of NZ_NHSN01000009.1, read as the reverse complement.
AGCCGGTGAAGGCCACGCCGTCGATGCGCCGGTCGGCGACCAGCGGCGGCCCGATGCGCCCGCCCTCGCCGGGTAGCAGGTGGAGCACGTCGCCAGGGATGCCCGCCTGGTGCATCAGAGTCACCGCCCGTTGGGCGATCAGCGGCGTCTGCTCCGCCGGCTTGGCGATCACTGCGTTGCCGGCGGCCAGGGCGGCGGTGATCTGACCGGTGAAGATCGCCAGCGGCAGGTTCCAGGGGCTGATGCACAGATACGTGCCGCGGCCATGGAGTTGTAGCGTGTTGGTCTCGCCGGTTGGGCCGGGCAGCGGCGTCGGCTCAGCCATCAGTCGTCGCGCCTGGGCGGCGTAGTAACGGCAGAAGTCCACCGCCTCGCGGACCTCGGCGATGCCATCGCGCAGCGTCTTGCCGCCCTCCAGGGTGCAGAGGGTCATGAGTTCGGCGGTGTGCGCCTCGTAGAGATCGGCCAGGCGTTCCAGGGCGCGGGCGCGCTCTTCGACCGGTGTGGCGGCCCAGCGCGGCCACGCTGCGGCGGCGCCGGCCAGGGCCTGCTCCAGGTGTTCGGGGCCGGCCCACAGCACGCTGCCCACCCGCTGCCCGGTGTCGGTGGGGCTGCAGACGTCGGCCCAGGTGCCGTCGGCTTCGGGGGCGCCACGGCCGTTGATGATCGGCCGCGCCTCACGCCGGGACTCGGCAGCGGCGGTCATCGCCTCGGCCAGGGTCGCGGTCTCCTGGCGGTTGGAGAAGTCGATGCCGCGGCTGTTGGTTCGGTCCGGGCCGAAGATCCCGGCCGGCAGCGGCAGGTGGGGGTGGCGCAGGGTCGGGCGCGAGCGCAGGTGCTCCACCGGATCGGCGATCAGGGTCTCCACATCGCCCTCGTGGATCCGGTTGACGAAGGAGGAGTTGGCGCCGTTCTCGAGCAGCCGACGGACCAGGTAGGGGAGCAGGGCCTCGTGCTGGCCCACCGGCGCGTAAATACGCACCGGGACACCCCGGCCGGGGCGGGCGTCGACGAGTTGATCGTAAAGCTCGTCGGCCATGCCGTGCAGGCGCTGGAACTCGAAGGGTTGCTCTTCGGCCAGTTCCAGCACGGCGGCCACCGTGTGGGCGTTGTGGGTGGCGAACTGGGGGTAGATCTGTTCGGGGTAGCGCAGCATGCGCCGGGCGCAGGCCAGGAAGCAGACGTCGCTGGCCGCCTTCCGCGTGAAAACGGGGTAGTCGTCGAGGCCCTGGATCTGGGTGTCCTTGACCTCGGTGTCCCAGTAGGCGCCCTTGACCAGGCGGACCCGCAGCCGTCGCTGGTGGTGCCGCGCCCGTTCGGCGAGCCACTCGATCCACTCCGGCGCCCGCTTCTGGTAGGCCTGCACCGCGATCCCCAGGCCGTGCCAGTCGGCCAGTTCGGGGTCGGCCATCACCGCCTCGAGCACGTCCAGGGTCAGATCCAACCGGGCCGCTTCCTCGGCGTCCACGCACAGGGCGATGCCGGCCTCCCGGGCCCGTCGGCAGAGCGCCTGCAGCCGTGGGATGACCGTCTCCCGGACGCGTTCCTCCTGGCCGGGCTCGAAGCGCGGGTCGAGGGCCGAGAGCTTCACCGAGACCTCGGCGCGGGCGTCCATCGATGCGTTGGGGTCGGCGCTGCGGCCAAAGTGTTCGATCCCTGCGCAGTAAGCCTGGAAGAAGCGCTCGGCGTCGGCATCGGTCCGCGCCGCTTCGCCGAGCATGTCGTAGGAGTAGCGGTACCCCTTGGCTTCGAGCTTGCGGGCACGCCGCTGCGCCTCGGGGATGTCGCGGCCGAGGACAAAGGTCTCGCCGAGCAGGCCCATGGAGCGGCGCACCGCGCGGCGGATCAGTGGCGCCCCCCGGCGCGCCATGGCACCGCGCAGTTGAGCCCCGAACCAGCGTTCGGCTTCGCCGGCATCGAGGATCCGCCCGGTCAGCGCCAGGCCCAGGGTGGCGGCGTTGACCAGCAGGCGGCGGTCGCGGCCCAGGTGCGATGACCAGCCTCCGGCGCCGAGCTTGTCGTGGATCAGCCGATCGGCCGTGGGGGCGTCGGGGATGCGCAGTAACGCTTCGGCCAGGCACATGAGCGCGACCCCTTCCTCGCTGGAGAGGTCGTACTCGTGGAGCAGCGCGGTCAGCGAGGACTGGCGGCGCTGGGCACGGATCATGCCGTGGACCAGGGTGCGGGCCCGCTCCTGGATACGCGCCCGGGTCTGCGGGTCGCACTCGGCCTCCCGGATTAGGGCCTGGCTGCGGGTGGGCTCGTCGATGCGATAGGCCGCGGCCAGGGGTTGGCGCTCGACGGGCAGCAGCTGCTCGGGGTCCGGATGGACGAACGCGCTCATGGCACCTCCTCGGGCGGATCGAATCAGGGCGGACATCGCCTGCTGCGTGCAGGGCGCGTGCCAGCCCGCCCCGCGCGCAGTGCTCGGCCTGCGAGCGGGCGGCGCTTTCCCTGATTGTGGCGCCTGTCGGCCGGGTCGGCGAGGGCGGTATGCCGGCGCAGTGCCTTGCACGATCGCAGTGCCTGGTATTTCATCCCCGGTCACGCATGGTGCAATCGCCGCGCCTGCGTCCGGGGATGCCGGGCGGTGCGCAGCGGCACGGAATCTGCACCCGGTAATCGTTGACCCTGACCCGCGGCCGCCGGGCGGCGGGCGTTGCACAAGCGGAGGAGCGGGCTATGGAAGAGAACCTCACGGCAGCCACCTGGTTCTGGCTGCTGGTGCCGATGTTGCTGGTGGTGGTGCTCGCGCTGGCGAGCCTGGTGCGCCGCAAGCTGCGGGAGGAGGACCAATGAACGGGGAGCTCGACCTGAACATCCCGCTGCTGGCGACCTTTGTCGTCTACCTGATCCTCATGATCCTGGTGGGGCTCTTCGCCTACCGCTTCACCAAGAGCCTGGCCGACTACATCCTCGGCGGGCGGCGTCTCGGATCGGGGACTGCGGCCCTGTCCGCCGGCGCCTCGGACATGAGCGGCTGGCTGCTGCTCGGCTTGCCCGGGGCGGTCTACGCCTCGGGGATGAATCAGATCTGGATCGCGGTGGGCCTGGCCATCGGCGCCTACCTCAACTGGCAGTTCATCGCCGAGCGGCTGCGCCGCTACACCGAGGTGGCGCGGGACTCCATCACCATCCCCGCCTACTTCGAGAACCGTTTCCGGGACCGGACCTCCGCCCTGCGCGTGGTCTCCGCCCTGGTGATCCTGCTCTTTTTCACCTTCTACACCTCGGCCGGGCTGGTGGCGGCGGGCACGCTGTTCGAGGACACCTTTGGCGTGGACTACACGCTGGCCCTGGCGGTCGGCGCCTCGGTGATCCTGGTCTACACCCTGCTTGGCGGCTTCCTGGCGGTTAGTTGGACCGACTTCATCCAGGGCATCCTGATGTTCGTCGCGCTGATCCTGGTGCCGGTGATCACGGTGATGAATCTCGGCGGCTGGTCGGAGACCGCCGGGGCGGTGGCGGACTTCGAGCCCGGGGCGCTGGATGCCTTCCACGACGTGACGTTGTTCAGCATCATCTCGCTGATGGCTTGGGGGCTGGGCTACTTCGGGCAGCCCCACGTGCTGACCCGATTCATGGCCATCCGCAGCCCGAAGGACATCCCGGCGGCCCGGTTCATCGGCATCAGCTGGATGGTCTTTGCCCTGTTCGGGGCGATCTTCACCGGCTTTGCCGGTATCGCCTTCTTCGAGGGGACCGGCACCCTGGACAACCCCGAGACGGTCTTCCTGGCCCTGATCCAGGCGCTGTTCAACCCGTGGGTGGCCGGCTGCCTGCTGGCGGCGGTGCTGGCGGCGATCATGAGCACCATCGACTCGCAGCTGCTGGTCTCCTCCTCGGCCCTGTCCGAGGACTTCTACAAGCGCTTCCTGCGCCCGCGCGCCGGCGATCGCGAGCTGGTCTGGGTCGGCCGTGCCACGGTGCTCGTCATCGGACTCTTCGCAACGCTGTTGGCGTTCGATCCGGACGCCGCGGTCCTCGACCTGGTCGCCTACGCCTGGGCTGGATTCGGTGCCGCCTTCGGCCCGGTGATCATCCTCTCGGTGTTCTGGCGGGGTACCACCCGCAACGGTGCGCTGGCGGGGATCGTCGTCGGTGCGGTGACGGTGGTCGTCTGGGATCTGCTCGAGGGTGGCCTGTTCGATATGTACGAGATCCTGCCCGGCTTCATCCTCGGGACACTGGCGATCCTGGTCTTCAGCCGCATTGGTGGCCGTCCCGGCGAGGAGATCGAGCGCGAGTTCGATCGCGTCCGGGCGCGTATGGACTGACCCGTCGCACCCGCCGCCCGGGGCTCGTTGGTACCTGGGCGGCGGGGGCACGTATCCCTCGCCGCGCCAGGCATTGGGTCCGGGCGGGATCCTTGCCCTCGATGTGCGCCTGCACTTCCCCCGTGCGCCGTGTGCTGATGCAACAAGGCTGCATGCGCCCGCGCAATGACGCAGACTGTGCGCGTTTGCGCCCCGCAGGGGCGTGACCTGCCTGCAGAGGAGGAGCGCATGATCGAGATGCAGCCGATCGGGGTGATCCGCACCCCGCACACCGAACGTCGCGGTATGCCGGTCCAGCCGAGCGGTGCCGGCGACTTCACCGGCCAGGTGGAGGTCGATCCCGCCTACGCGGCCGGGCTCAAGGATCTGGACGGGTTCTCGCACATCACCCTGATCTTTCTCTTCGACCGCAGCGAGGGCTACGAGCTCGAGGTGGTCCCCTTTCTCGATGATCGCCCCCACGGTGTCTTCGCCACCCGGGCGCCCCGGCGGCCGAACCCCATCGGCCTGTCCACCGTGCGACTGGAGGCGGTGCGCGGCAACACCCTCGAGATCCGGGGGCCGGACATGCTCGACGGCACGCCGCTACTCGACATCAAGCCGTGTACGCCGGAGTTGGGTCCACAGGGCCCGGTGCGCCGCGGCTGGCTGGACGAGGCCCGGGCCCGCTTCGCCGAGGGTCGGGCGGACGAGCGCTTCCGGCCGTAGGGGTCGCGGCTGCCGCAGCCCCTGGCGGGCATACGGCTGAGCGGATAAAATAAACAGGACGCATTCGCATTCGCATTTGCATGAAGGAGGTAGCATGATACTCCGGTTCCGGACCCTCGCGGTGTCGTGGCGCGGCGCACTGCCGGCGGCCGGTCTGGCGGGGCTGGCGGCACCGGCGGCGGTGCTTGGGGACTCGGGGGCCGAGGTCCTGCCCCAGGTGACCGTGACCGGCGATCCCCTGGGCAGCCGCACGGAGAGCGAACTCGTGCGCCCGATCTCGGTGGTGGAGGGTGAGGCGCTGGAGCGCCGTCGCGGTGGCGGGACCATCGGCGAGGTCCTCGACGGCCTGCCGGGGATCAGCAACGCGGACTTCGGGCCCGGCGTGGGCCGGCCCACGATCCGTGGCCTGCAGGGGTCCCGGGTCGAGGAGCTGCAGGACGGCATGCGCATCAGCGATGTCTCGGACGAGGGCGTCGATCACGCCGTCGGGGGGGACTCGCGGCGGGCGCAGTCGGTGGAGTTCATCCGCGGGCCGGCGACACTGATGTACGGCTCCGGGGCTGCCGGCGGGGCCGTGAACATGGTCACCAGCCGCTTTGACCCGTTTATCGGCGACCAGGTCTCCGGCCGCCTTTACGGCGCCTACACCGACAATGCCAACAAGCGCCAGGGCTACGCCGGTGTCGAGGTGCCCCTGACCGAGGGGTTCGCCCTGCGCACCGACTACAGCCTCAGTCGCAGCGACGACGCCGACATCGCCGGCTTCCAGCTTGAGGAGGGACGCGACGGCGATCACCTGATCCGCGATACGCTGGTCAACAGCGACGTCAAGGACGACAGCTGGTCGCTGACCGGGATGTGGTCGGAGGACTGGGGCTACATCGGCGTCGGCTACGACCGCTGGGAGATCGAGTACGGCGTGCCGGAGGCCTTCTTCCCGGTGCATACAAGTGATATCGAGCTCTCCGACGAGTACGAGCGGATCTACGCCGAGCACGACCGCTTCGATCTGCGCAGTGAGTTCTACGACCCGTTCGACGGCTTCTCGGCCGCCCGTTTCAATCTCTCCTACACCGAGTTCGTCCAGGATGAGATCGAGTACGAGTACGACACGAGCACCGGACGGCTGGACGAGCGAGAGCCGGAGGCGACCTTCGAGCAGGACGAGCTCGACGCCCGGCTGGAGCTGACCCACGATCCCCTGGACGCCCTCGGCGGGCTGCGCGGGACCGTCGGCATCGATTTCCACGACGTGGATTACATCGGCGCGGCCGATGGCGACGACCTCATTCGCCCCACCGAGACCACCTCCACCGGGGTCTTCGTGGTCGAGGAGCTGCCCACCGGCTTCGGCGCCGTGGAGTTCGGTGCCCGGCTCAACCACGAGCGCTCACGGCCGGCGGATGTGGCGGACCAGCAAATCAAGAAGGTCGCCGAAGACGGCAGTATCAACGGGGTCGACGTGCCCGAGCGCAACTTCCAGGAGGAACTCGGCAGCCGCACCTTCACCACCGGCAGCGCCTCCGCCGGTGCCCGCTTCGAGCTCGACGACGCCCACCGCCTGCGCACCTCGGTGACCTACGCCGAGCGCGCCCCCTCGGCCGAGCAGCTCTACGCCTTCGGCCGCCACGGCGCCGCCGGCACCTGGGAGGTGGGGGATCCGGATCTCGGCGAGGAGCAGTACCTCAACCTGGACATCGCCCTGGAGCGCCACCAGGGGGCGGTCCGCTACGACGCCGCGGTCTTCTACAACCGGGTGGATGACTACATCTACTTCCAGAGCTTCGACGACAACGGCGAGCCCCTGCGCGTTGGGGCGGATGACGATGAAGTTGTGCAAGAGGACGGCGGCGATCAGCTGGTCTACAACACCGCCGCCGACGTCCACCTCTACGGCCTGGAGTTCGAGGCGGAGCACGATCTCACCGTGGCCGACTGGCCGGTGACCGCCCGGGCCAGCGGCGACTACCTGCGCGGGCGTTTCCGCGACGGCGGGAGCCTGCCGCGGATGACGGCGCCGCGGCTGGGGATCGGCGTGGACACCGCCTGGCGGACTCTGGACTTCGCCGTGGACTGGCGACACGTTTTCCGGCAGACGGATACCGGCCCGGCGGAGACCGAGACCGGCAGCTACAACCTGGTCGGCTTCGATATCGGCTGGGAACCGCAGGATGTCGAGGAGCTGCGCGTGTTCTTCCGCGGCCGGAACCTCCTCGACGAGGACGGCCGACGCCACGAGAGCTTCTTCAAGAGCTCGGCGCCGATCCTCGGCCGCAACTACACCCTGGGGGCGAGCTACAACTTCTAGCCGGTGGCGTGGCGGCAGCCGGCCCCGGGCGTTGACCCGGGGCCGGCTGCCGGCTAGCTTGCAGCGATTATGAGCGAGCCCTCCGCATCCCCGCACAACCACCCCGCCTCCGCGGCCGCCGGGCCGCCGCTCGGGGTGGTGCTCACCGGCGGCAGCCGCGGCCTGGGCCTGGCCATGGCGCAGCGTTTCCTCGCCGCCGGGGATACCGTGGTCGTCTGCGCCCGGGATCCGGCGCGGCTGGATGCGGCGCGGACCGAGCTGGCCGCCGCCACGGGGGCCGGGGAGCGTCTACACGTCCTCGCCGCCGACGTCGCCGACCCCGGGGAGGCCGAGCGGCTGGCGGATTTCGCCGTCGAGCGACTGGGGACCATCCACCGCTGGGTGAATAACGCCGGTACCGCCGGGCGCTTCAAGCGGCCGCTGACCGGGCTGGATACGGCGGACATTGCTGGCACCTGCGCGACCAACCTCACCGGCTCCATGCAGCTTTGTGCGGCGGCGCTGCGGCGCATGCAGGCCCAACCGGCGGCGCAGCAGCCGTGCTACCACCTGTTCAACTTCGGGTTCTCGGAGCTGGGGGCGCGTTTCTCGCGGACCTCCATCCCGCATCGGGTCAGCAAGCTGGCGGTGGCGGAGCTCTCCCGTCAGCTGCGTCGCGAGCTGCAGGCCGCCGGCGAGCGCGGGGTGGGCGTCCACGAGCTGCGTCCCGGGCTGGTGCGCACCGAGCTGCTGCTCGCCGATTTGCCCGAAAGCGCCCGGCCGATTATTGATCGCCTGGCCGAGCCCCCGGAACGGGTGGCCGATGTCCTGGTGCCCCGAATCCGCGGGGTCACCGGCACCGGGCGCACCCTGCAGTACCGCTCGCCCCTGGTCACGCTGCTCCGCGCCCTGACGGCGGTGCCCGCCCTGCGCCGCGGCGGCTGATCGGGGCAGCCCCGGTCAGCGGACGCGGAACTGCCCCACGCGGTCCTGCAGGTCGGCGGCCAGCCGGGCGACTTCCTCGCTGGCCGATGCGACCTGGGAGGCGCCGCTTGCGGTGGCGTCGATGGTCGCCTTGATCTGGGTCAGCGAGCGGTTGATCTCCTCGGAGGCCGCCGACTGCTCCTCCGCAGCGCTGGCGATCTGGGTGTTCATGTCGTTGATGGTCCCTACGGACTCGGTGATCGCACCCAGCGACTCCGACGCGCGCGAGGCAATGGTTACTGCCTGGCCAGAGCTGCTGCGGCCGTTCTCCATGGCCTGGGCCGCCTCTTCGATGCGCCCGCGCAGGGTATCGAGGATCTCGCGGATCTCCTCGGTGGAGGTCTGGGTGCGGGTGGCCAGCTTGCGCACCTCCTCGGCGACGACCGAGAACCCGCGGCCGTTCTCCCCGGCGCGCGCTGCCTCGATGGCGGCGTTGAGGGCAAGCAGGTTGGTCTGCTCGGTGATCTCGTGGATCACGTCGAGCACCTTGGTAACCCGCTCGGCGTCTTCATTGAGCTGCTGGACGACGCCGGCGGCGGTCTCGGCCTGCTGTGCCACCTGACGGATCTCGTCGGCGTTCTCCTGCACGACCTCCGAGCCCGACTGGGCGGCCTGATCGGACCGGCGGGCCGCTTCGGAGGCGTCCGAGGCGTTTTCGGCGACCTGCTGGATGGTGGCCGCCATCTCGTTCATGGAGGTGGCCACCTGCTCGGTCTCGGACTGCTGCTCGCGCAGCTGGCCGCTGGTCTCGCGCACCGAGGCCGACAGCTCCTCGGCGGAGGCGGAGAGCTGGGTTGAGGCGTCGGCGACCGAGCCGATCAACCCCTGGAGCCGGTCGATGAAGGCGTTGAAGTTGGTGGCCAGTTCGCCCACCTCATCCCGGGAATGGACCTCCAGGCGGCGGGTGAGGTCGGCTTCGCCGCTGGCGATCTCGCCCAGTGCCCGGCCGGTGGCGGCGATCGGCTGCGCGATGCGCCGGGCCACCAGGACGATGATCCCGCCAAGCAGCACCACCGCCGCGGCGAAGACGATCAGCAGGTTCTGCTGCAGATCGCGGGCAGCGGCCATCAGTTCTGATTCTGGCACGGCGATCCCCAGCGACCAGCCGGAGAGTCCGGAGACCGGGGCAAAGGCCGCTGTGTAGGCGGTGTCGTCGGCCCCGCTGAAGGTGCCCACGCCTCGCTCACCGTCGACCATGCGCTGGGCGATCGCCTGGTAGTCGGTATCCCCGGACTCCAGCGCGTTCTCTTCCATGCGCACGTCCTCGTCCGGGTGGGCGACGGTGAGGCCGTCGGCGCTCAAGGCCCAGGCGAGGGCGCCAGCGCGATCCGTAGTCGATGCCACCGCATCGGCCAGGGTGTCGAGGGTGACGGTCACCGCCACCAGGCCGATGACATCCCCCCCGGCATCGGTAACCGCCCGGGCGATGACGGTGATCGGATTGCCGGTACTGGCGGAGTGGACCGGATCGGAGATGACCAGCGTCTCCCGCTCCTCTTCGACGATGGTCTGCCAGTAGTCGCGCCCGGAGAGATCCGTCTGCTCGCCGCCGTGGTGGTAGGTAGCCGTCCCCTCGGTGTCGACGAAGATCAGCACTTCGTATTCGTCGCTCATGTGCTCGCCCTGGCCGGCGAGGAAGTCACCGATCCGATCGGGGTTGCCGGAGGCGAGCGCCTCGCTGTGCGCCAGGGCGGAGACGTAGGCCGTGTGCGTGTCGAGCCACTGGCTGATGGCCTCGGCACCGGCCTCGCTCAGCTCCTGAGTCGAGTCGGTGATCTCGGTGCTGAAGCGGTCGTTGGCCTGGTGGGTGGCGATCCCGCCGACGATGACAAAGGCCAGCAGAGTGGGGACGCCAAAGAGGAGGAGCAGCTTCGGGGTGAGACGGACGGCACTGAGCATGAGGATTCGCTTCCCCGTTGCAGGCGGTCTGTTGGTTTTTCGTTAACTGGAAAGACGCGTTGGATGGCTTGAGCAGGCGACCCCCCAATGGTGCCTACGCCGGATCGGAGGCGCAAATCGGTCGGGTAGGCATCGGGCAATGCCGCCGGGGTGGCTGGGCCAACCCAGCGGCATTGCCGTGCCCTAGTCAGCGACGCCGGTAGCGGTCGAAGGCCCGCTCCAGCTCCTCGGGGTCGAGATCGGCGGAGTTGACCACGCCGCCCTGGACCATGATGGATTCATGGTTGTCCTGCCAGCGCTGCTGCTCTTCCTCGGTGGCGCGTGGCATGAACCACCCGGTCGCAGCAAAGAGCAGGCCGATCAGCGGCGACAGCCAGCAGACGATGGCAAAGGGGGCGTAGACCAGCGTCGGGATGCCCAGCGCACCGGCGGTGAAGGCACCACCCGCGCCCCAAGGGATCAGCGGGTTGATCATGGTCCCGCCTTCCTCCACCGAACGCGACAGGTTCAGGGTCGATTGTCCCTGTCCCCGATAGACCGGGGCGTACATCCGGCCCGGTAGCGCGATGGACAGGTAAGGATCGCCGGAGATGAGGTTGGTGCCGGCGGCGCTGCCGGTGCTGGCGGCGAACAGCGAGAAGCGGCCTCGGATGCGCTGGATGATGGCGTTGAGGATGGCCTCGACGCTGCGCGTCTGCTCCAGGATCCCGCCGAAGGCCAGGGCGATGAGCACCAGCGAGATGGTCCACATCATCGACTGGATGCCACCGGTGGAGAGCAGGTCGTCCACCGACTCGACGCCGGTCTCGCTGACGAAGCCGTCCTGCATCGCCATGATCGCGGTGGTCAGGTCCGTGCCCTGGACGAGGACCGCCATGACCGCGCCGGCGATGGCACCGGCAAAGAGCGTGGGCAGCACCGGGAAACGCAGCAGCGCCAGGGCCATGACCAGAACCGCCGGCAGCAGCAGCACCGGATGCAGCGTGAACTGCGCCTCCAGGCCCTCGAGGATGGTCTCGATGCGTCCGCTCTCCAGGCCGGTGTCCGCGTAGCCAAAGCCGATGGCCCAGTACGCGGTGCCGGCAACAATCAGCGCCGGCACGGAGGTGGCCATCATGTTGCGGATGTGGCTGAACAGGTTGGTGCCAGTGACGGCCGGGGCGAGATTGGTGGTGTCGGACAGCGGCGACATCTTATCGCCGAAGAAGGCGCCCGAGACGATGGCGCCGCCGGTCAGGGCCATGGGAATGCCCAGCCCCTCGCCGACGCCCACCAGGGCCAGACCCACGGTGCCGACCGTGCCCCAGGAGGTGCCCACGGCCATGGAGACCACGGCGGTGAGGATCATGGCGGCGAGCAGGAACAGTTCCGGGGTGATCAGCAGCAGGCCGTAGTAGATCAGCAGCGGCACGGTCCCCGAGAGGATCCAGGTGCCGATGATCATGCCCACTGTGATCAGGATGGCCACCGACTGAAGACCGATATGGACGACGTGGTAGAGGCCGTTCTCCATCCGCCACCAGCGGATGCCGTGGTACCAGCCGAGCAGGCCGGTGAAGGCGATGCCCAGGGCCAGTGGTACGTGGGGGACGAAGTCATCGAAGGCGAGGATCTGAAAGACCATCAGGCCCATGGTGAAGGCGATGGGGAGCAGGGCCGTGGTCACGCTCGGAAGCGGGATCTCCGGCTCCCGCGCACCGTTCTCGTTGGTGTCGCTCATGCAGACTCCAGGGTTGCCAGGGAAGCCGGCATTATCGCGATGATGGATGTCATTGCAAGCGGTGCGTTGACCCGCCGGGTAGCCCCGGAGGGTGACAGGAACACTGTGATTGCTACATTCGATCAGGGAGCCGTCTTGAGTGAGACTGCGCACAAGCGCAAAATGGAATTGTTCAAAACGGCAATCCGCAGGAAGCAACGGAGATAACAATGACCGATCAGCAAAAGACCGGCGGCTGCCCGGTGATGCACGGCGCGATGACGCAGGTGGGCGAGTCCAACATGGACATGTGGCCCAACGCCCTGAACCTCGACATCCTGCACCAGCACGACCACAAACCCGATCCGATGGGCCCGGGCTTCAACTATCGTGAGGAGGTCAAGAAGCTCGATCTCGACGCGGTCAAGCGGGATCTCCACCAACTCATGACCGACAGTCAGGAGTGGTGGCCGGCGGATTGGGGCCATTACGGCGGGCTGATGATCCGCATGGCCTGGCACGCCGCCGGCACCTATCGGGTGGCGGACGGCCGGGGCGGCGGCGGCACCGGCAACCAGCGGTTTGCCCCCATCAACAGCTGGCCGGACAACGTCAACCTGGACAAGGCGCGGCGTCTGCTCTGGCCGATCAAGAAGAAGTACGGCAACCGGCTCAGCTGGGCCGACCTGATCATCCTTGCCGGCAACGTGGCCTACGAGTCCATGGGCCTGAAGACCTACGGGTTCTCCCTCGGGCGCGAGGACATCTGGCACCCGGAGAAGGACATCTACTGGGGCTCGGAGAAGGAGTGGCTGGCGCCGAGTGATGCCGAGGACAGCCGCTATGGTGACGACCGTGAGTCGCTGGAGAACCCGCTGGCGGCGGTGATGATGGGCCTGATCTACGTCAACCCCGAGGGCGTGGACGGCAACCCGGATCCGCTGCGGACCGCCGAAGACGTGCGCATCACCTTCGAGCGCATGGCCATGAACGACGAGGAGACCGTCGCCCTGACCGCCGGCGGGCACACGGTGGGCAAGTGTCACGGCAACGGCAACGTGGAGCATCTCGGTCCGGACCCGGAGTCCGCCGATGTCGACGAACAGGGCCTTGGCTGGAACAACAAGGTCTCCCGGGGCATCGGGCGCGACACGGTCTCCAGCGGGATCGAGGGCGCCTGGACGACCTATCCCACGCGCTGGGATAACGGCTACTTCCACCTGCTGCTCAACTACGAGTGGGAGTTGACCAAGAGCCCCGCCGGCGCGTGGCAGTGGGAGCCGGTGGACATCAAGGAGGAGGACAAGCCGGTCGACGTCGAGGATCCGTCGATCCGCCTGAACCCGATCATGACCGATGCGGACATGGCCATGAAGATGGATCCGGCGTATCGCAAGATCTCCGAGCGCTTTTACAACGACCCCGCCTACTTCGACGAGGTCTTCGCCCGGGCCTGGTTCAAGCTCACCCATCGGGATCTGGGGCCGCGGACGCGCTACATCGGACCGGAGGCACCGACCGAGGATCTGATCTGGCAGGACCCCGTGCCGGCCGGCCGGACGGACTACGATGTGAATGAGGTCAAGGCGAAGATCGCCGATAGCGGCCTGAGCATCGGCGAGATGGTCGCCACCGCCTGGGACAGCGCCCGGACCTTCCGCGGCTCCGACTACCGGGGTGGTGCCAACGGCGCCCGTATCCGGCTTGCCCCGCAGAAGGACTGGGAGGGCAACGAGCCCCAGCGTCTGGCGAAGGTGCTTGGCGTTCTTGAGGGCATCGCTGCCGAGACCGGGGCCAGCGTGGCCGATACCATCGTGCTCGCTGGCAACGTGGGCATTGAGCAGGCGGCCCGGGCGGCCGGCCACGAGATCACGGTGCCCTTCGCCCCGGGGCGCGGCGATGCCAGCCAGGAGATGACCGATGTCGACTCCTTCCAGTACCTCGAGCCGCTCGCCGACGGTTACCGCAACTGGCTCAAGAAGGACTACGCGGTCCAGCCCGAGGAGATGATGCTCGACCGCACGCAGCTGATGGGTCTGACGGCGCCGGAGATGACTGTCCTCGTCGGCGGCATGCGGGTGCTCGGCACCAACCACGGCGGTGCGAAGGATGGCGTGCTCACCGATCGCGAGGGGCAGCTGACGAACGACTTCTTCGTCAACCTCACCGACATGGCCTACACCTGGAAGCCGGTGGGCAAGAACCGCTACGAGATCCGTGAGCGCAGCAGCGATGCAGTGAAGTGGACGGCGACCCGGGTGGACCTGGTCTTCGGCTCCAACTCGATCCTGCGCTCCTACGCCGAGGTTTATGCCCAGGACGACAACCAGGAGAAGTTCGTCCACGATTTCGTCGCGGCCTGGACCAAGGTCATGAACGCCGACCGATACGACCTGGAGGCGTAACCGCGGTTTCACCCCGGTCCGGGCCGGGGTGAAAGGGCATGCCCGGCCCCGCCAGAGCGGAGCCGGGCATCGGCCGCTGTCCACTTCCCAGTCATCAGGAGCATCACGGATGAGTGACCACGTCTACAAGATCGTCGAACTGACTGGTTCGTCGCCCGACGGGATCGAGGAGGCCGTCAACAACGCCATCGCACGTGCCGGCGAGAGCCTTCGCCACCTGCGCTGGTTCCAGGTGGTGGATACCCGAGGCCATATCGAGGACGGGCGAGTGAGTCACTGGCAGGTGACGATCAAGGTCGGCTTCACCCTGGAATAGGTTCGCCTCTGCCGCATGACCTCTGGGCCCGTGGAGGGCGGTCGCGCCATGGCCCGAAAGTTGCTGGATGGGTGGTGCTTCGATCGATCCATAACCCATTTGGCAAGGCAGGAGTGGAGCTATGCCCAGCGTGACCTTTCGGCATCCAGACCACGGGGAGCAAACCGTAGAGGCGGTGGCAGGCAGTCATACGGAGCCGGTCCTGAAACTGGCCCGCCGGAACCACATCCCGATCTCTTTCGATTGCCAGGACGGCGAGTGTGGCAGTTGTCTGGTTTATGTCCATTACGGTGTCGCAAAAGGGACAATGGCGGGTCCACTGACGGACCGCGAGGAGCGGGTCCTGCTCGAGCTGGGCAAGGTCACCCAAGCGGAGATCGATCGCATGCGCGTCGATGATCTGCCCACCAACTGGCGTCTGATGTGCCAGATGGTGGTGCGTGACGAGGACCTGGTGATCGAGTACGGCGATGTCTGAGCTCAGCCCCGGTCTGGATTGTGAGCGGGCCATCCAGCGCCTGCTCCAGTGCGTTGACCGCCACATCGCAGAGGAGCCGGAGAATAGCCGAGTGCGGCGGTATCTGGAGCGTGAGCTGGGCGGCCGGGATGGTTCAGAGCCGGATACGCGCCTGATGGTCCACGCGCAGATTAACGTGATCCGGGAGTTATTCGTTCAGCGCGGCGATGATGCGGGTCTCAGCATGCTCTCCGCCATCGAGCGGGAATGCTGCTGAGATCCGGACTTGGGGGTGGCGGCCTCTCATACCGGTGAGGGGTCGCCCGGCCTCCCGGTGATACAGGGTTATCACCTTGCGCCCGCGGAGTCGGGTGGCCGACAGGAAGGGATGGTGGATGGCTCCCCGGGACGGATTCGAACCGCCGACCCAGTGATTAACAGTCACTTGCTCTACCGCTGAGCTACCGGGGAAGCGTGGTGTCACCTCACGATGCGCTGCGTATTCTGCCGATCCTCCACTGCGTTGGTCAAGCCTCTATGGGGTTTTCCGTGCCCGTCCTGCCGCCCCCGCGATCGCCCGGGGCCATCGCGGGGGCGAGGAGCGGGGCCGATCAGCCGCCCAGGGCCTGCTGCAGCCGGTCCATGGCGCGCTCCAGGTTCTCCATACTTGTAGCATAGGAGATGCGCGCGTACCCGGGGAGACCGAAGGCGGAACCCGGGACCAGGGCGACGCCGGCGTCGTTGATCAGCTGCTCGGCGAAGGCCACATCGTCCTTGGCGCCGACCCGGTTCATCGCCTCCTCCATGTGCGGGAAGCAGTAGAAGGTGCCGTCGCAGGGTGTGCAGCTGACCCCCGGCATGGCGTTCAGCCGCTCGACGACGAAGTCGTGGCGGGCCTTGAACTGCTCCAGCATGGGCTGGATGCAGCCCTGATCGCCGTTGAGCGCGGCCAGCGCGCCGGCCTGGGAGATGGAAGCCGGGTTGGAGGTGCTCTGCGACTGCACCTTCTTCATGGCGCCGATCAGCGGGGCTGGGCCGGCCGCGTAGCCGATCCGCCACCCGGTCATGGCGTACGCCTTGGAGACGCCGTTGACCACGATGGTCCGGTCGACCAGCTGCGGGGCGGCCATGGCGATGTTGGTGAAGGGTTCATCGCGCCAGAGGATGTGCTCGTAGATGTCATCGCTGACCACCACCACCTGGGGGTGCTGCTCGAGCACGGCGCCCAGCGCCGCCAGTTCGTCACGGGTGTAGGCGGTGCCGGTGGGGTTGGACGGGCTGTTGAGGATGACCATGCGGGTCTTGCGGGTCAGGGCCTGCTCGAGCTGCTCGGGGGTGATCTTGAAGCGGCTCTCGGCACCGGCGGCCACGAACACCGGCTGAGCACCGAAGACCAGGGCCATGTCCGGGTACGAGACCCAGTAGGGCGCTGGGATGACCACTTCGTCGCCCTCGTTGAGCACCGCCGCCATGGCGTTGAACAGGGACTGCTTGGCACCGCTGGAGACGAGGATCTGGCTGGGCTCGTAGTTCAGGCGGTTGTCGCGCTCGAGCTTGTCGATGACCGCCTGCTTGAGCTCGGCAGTACCGTCCACGGCGGTGTAGCGGGTCTGCCCCTGTTGGGCGGCCCGGACGGCGGCCTCGATGATGTGCGGGGGGGTGTCGAAGTCCGGTTCGCCGGCGCCGAGGCCGATGACGTCGTGGCCGGCGGCGCGCAGCTCGGCGGCGCGGGCGGTGACGGCGAGCGTCGGCGATGGCTTGATGCGCTGGACGCGATCGGCAAGCTGAAGGTCCATGGTCTGGCTCCGCGTTGAAAGTTGGGCTCGGTGCGTATGATAAGGGTTTTCGGGTCGGGTGTTCACGGTTCAGTGCGCGTGGGGCGGGGTTGAGGCTTCGGGGTTCAGTGGGCAGGGTCCGGCAGGTGGTGTCGTTGGTCGAGCGGGTAGACGCTGTGTGCAGGGCGCCGGGTCAGGGTGCGCCCAAGATGAATGCGGGGGTTCGATGACGGAACGTTTCAAGCTCAACGCCCGGTTTCAGCCGGCGGGTGATCAGCCCCAGGCCATCGAGGAGCTCGTCGAGGGGATCGAGTCGGGGCTCTCGGATCAGACCCTGCTCGGGGTCACCGGTTCCGGCAAGACGTTCACCATCGCCAACGTCATTGAGCGGCTGCAGCGCCCGGCGATCCTGCTCGCTCCCAACAAGACCCTGGCCGCCCAGCTCTATGGCGAGATGCGCGAGTTCCTGCCGGAGAACCGGGTCGAGTACTTCGTCTCCTACTACGACTACTACCAGCCCGAGGCGTACGTGCCGTCGTCGGATACCTTCATCGAGAAGGATGCCTCGGTGAACGAGCACATCGAGCAGATGCGCCTGTCCGCCACCAAGGCGCTCCTCGAGCACCAGGATACGGTCATCGTCGCCTCGGTATCGTCCATCTACGGCCTCGGTGACCCGCAGGCGTACATGTCGATGCTCCTGCACCTGGTCCGCGGCGAGCGCATCGACCAGCGGGCGATCCTGCGCCGGCTCGCCGAGCTGCAGTACACCCGCAACGACACCGAACTCACCCGCGGGACCTACCGCGCCCGCGGCGAGGTGATCGACATCTTCCCGGCCGAGTCCCCGGAAGAGGCGGTCCGGGTGCAGCTCTTCGACGATGAAATCGAGGAGATCAGCTGGTTCGACCCGCTCACCGGCGAGCTCCTGCGCCGGGTGCCGCGGGTGACCATCTATCCGAAGACCCACTACGTGACCCCGAAGGAGCAGCTGCACCGGGCCGTCGAGCAGATCAAGGAGGAGCTGCGCGAGCGCCTCAGCGAGCTGCGCGCCGCCGACAAGCTGGTGGAGGCGCAGCGGCTCGAGGAGCGGACCCGCTTCGACATGGAGATGATGCTCGAGCTCGGCTATTGCAATGGCATCGAGAACTACTCGCGCTACCTCTCCGGGCGGGCGGCCGGTGAGCCGCCGCCGACCCTGTTCGATTACATCCCGCCGGAGGCGGTGCTGTTCATCGATGAGTGCCACGTCACCGTTCCGCAGATCGGCGGCATGTACAAGGGCGACCGTTCGCGCAAGCAGACGCTGGTCGACTACGGCTTCCGCCTGCCCTCGGCGCTGGATAATCGGCCGCTGAAGTTCGAGGAGTTCCGGCGCCTGGCGCCGCAGACGGTCTTCGTCTCGGCAACGCCCGGCCCGTTCGAGGAGGAGCACGCCGGGCAGGTGGTCGAGCAGGTGGTTCGCCCCACCGGGCTGGTCGATCCGGAGGTGGAGGTGCGCCCGGCCACCGCGCAGGTCGATGATGTCTATGGCGAGATCCGCGCCCGCGCCGAACGGGACGAGCGCGTGCTGGTCACCACGCTGACCAAGCGCATGGCCGAGGACCTGACCGAGTACCTGGAGGAGAACGGGATCCGCGTGCGCTATCTGCACTCCGACGTGGACACCGTTGAGCGCACCGAGATTATCCGTGACCTGCGCCTGGGTCATTTCGACTGCCTGGTCGGCATCAACCTGCTGCGCGAGGGGCTCGATATCCCCGAGGTCTCGCTGGTGGCGATCCTCGATGCCGACAAGGAGGGGTTCCTGCGCTCGACCCGTTCACTGATTCAGACCATCGGCCGGGCGGCTCGCAACATCAGCGGCCGCGCGATCCTCTACGCCGATCAGGTGACCGACTCCATGCGCCGCGCCATCGACGAGACCGAGCGTCGGCGGGCCAAGCAGATCGCCCACAACGAGGCCCACGGCATCACCCCGCAGGGCATCCGCAAAGAGGTGCCCGACATCATGGAGCGCGGCGGGGTGCCGGCGCCGGGCGCGCCGCAACGGGCGGCCGGAGTGGCCGAAGAGGCCGGCGCGTACGCCGGGCTGTCGCCGGCGGAGGCGGTACGGCGGATCCGTGAGCTGGAGAAGCGGATGCATGAGCACGCCAGGGATCTCGAGTTCGAGGCGGCCGCGCAGGTGCGGGACGAGATCCGCCGTATCGAGGAGCAGGCCCTCGGCGGCGGCGACGCCACGGCCGCCGCTTCCTGAGCGGGCCTGCGGTTCAGCTCGGACGGCGGTTCTGCATCAGGGTCTCGATATCCAGGCGTTTGTCGCCGTGCCGGGTGCGCATGAGCACGTCGTGCTCGTAGTGGTAGTAACGGGCGATGAAGTAGGCCGAGCGCAGCGCCGCGATCTCGGTCTGCGAGTTGCCGATGTGCTGCACGCCGCCCTGTTCGTTGTAGAAGACTACCTCCCAGCCGTTGTCACGCTCCTCGATGATCAGCCGGTAGGTTGTGCGCAGTCGCGGTTTGTGCGGCCGGGGATTCAACAGCTGCTCTCCTGATCGGGCAAGTCGCCCCCATCCTGCCATGGATCGGCGCCGCCGCGGGGATCCAGGAGGGGCGCACGCCTAGAACTATAAGACTTCTAAAGAGTCTTCCCTTCGGGTTCGGGAATATGTACCCTTTGAGTACGGATTGAGCGAAGTCAGAGATCATGCTCCGAATCAACCGCGAGACCGATTACGGCGTTGTCATCCTCTCGGCCATGGCACGCCGGCCGGGAGAACGGGTCAACGCCGCGCAGCTGGCGGGCGCCCACGGCCTGCCGCAACCGATGGTTAGCAAGGTCATGAAGCAGCTGGTGCATGCCGGGCTGCTGTGCTCCTACCGCGGCGCCAAGGGCGGCTACGGCCTGGCCCGGCCCCCCGAGCAGATCTCGGTGGCCGAGGTCATCGAGGCCCTCGAGGGGCCGATCGCCTTCACCGAGTGCGTCGAGAGCGGGACCGATAATTGCACGCACGTCGAGGACTGCAATGCCAGCGCCACCTGGTCGCGGATCAGCTCCGTGGTCCGGCAGGCCCTGGCGGCGGTGAGTCTGGCGGAGATGGGCGAGCCGGCCAGCGCGCCGGTGGGGATCTACGCCCGTCAACAGGTTATTGGCCACTGAGCAGCCGGAGGCTTGGGCGACATGTCGAGCAGCAACGAAACCATTGAACGGTTCACCAGCCGGGGCTACGAGGCCGGCTTCTTCACCGATATCGAGCAGGAGTTTGCACCACCGGGGCTCAACGAGGAGACCATCCGGTTCATCTCCGAGAAGAAGGGCGAGCCGGAGTGGATGCTCGAGTGGCGGCTCGAAGCCTACCGCGGCTGGCTGGAGATGGCCGTGCCGCAGTGGCAGAACGTGCAGTTCCCGCCCATCGACTTCCAGGCCATCTCCTACTACGCCGCCCCCAAGCAGGGGCCGAAGAGCCTCGACGAGGTCGACCCGAAGCTGCTCGAGACCTACGAGAAGCTCGGCATTCCGCTGCACGAGCAAAAGATGCTCGCGGGCGTGCAGGAGGAGGGCGAGCCTGCCGAGGGCGCCCGGCGCTCCAACGTGGCGGTGGATGCGGTCTTCGACTCCGTCTCCGTGACCACCACTTTCAAGGACGAGCTGGCCAAGCACGGGGTCATCTTCTGCTCGATCTCCGAAGCGCTGCACGAGTATCCGGAGCTGGTGCGGCAGTACATCGGCAGCGTCGTGCCGCGCAAGGACAACTTCTTTGCCGCGTTGAACTCGGCGGTCTTCTCGGACGGCTCCTTCGTCTACATCCCCGAGGGCGTGGAGTGCCCCATGGAGCTGTCCACCTACTTCCGCATCAACGCCGGGCATACCGGGCAGTTCGAGCGGACCCTGATCATTGCCGAGAAAGGCAGTTCGGTCTCCTACCTGGAGGGCTGCACCGCGCCGCA
Organism: Halorhodospira halophila; assembly: GCF_016653405.1. Taxonomy (NCBI): domain Bacteria; kingdom Pseudomonadati; phylum Pseudomonadota; class Gammaproteobacteria; order Chromatiales; family Ectothiorhodospiraceae; genus Halorhodospira; species Halorhodospira halophila. Next base: position 64,565 of record NZ_NHSN01000009.1, on the reverse strand, counting down.
GCGTGACGAGAACCAGCTGCACGCCGCCGTGGTCGAGCTTTACGCCCACGACGATGCGCAGATCAAGTACTCCACGGTTCAGAACTGGTACCCCGGCGACGAGAACGGCGTCGGCGGCGTCTACAACTTCGTGACCAAGCGCGGCCTGTGCGCCGGTAAGCGCTCGAAGATCTCCTGGACCCAGGTGGAGACCGGTTCGGCGATCACCTGGAAGTATCCGAGCTGCGTGCTCAAGGGCGACGACTCCATCGGCGAGTTCTACTCGGTGGCGGTGACCCGTGGCCGTCAGCAGGCGGATACCGGCACCAAGATGATCCACATCGGCAACAACACCCGCAGCCACATCATCTCCAAGGGGATCTCTGCGGACTACGGCCAGCAGAGCTATCGTGGCCTGGTCAAGGTGCTGCCGACGGCGGGCAATGCCCGCAACTACTCGCAGTGCGACTCCATGCTCATGAGTTCCCACTGCGGCGCCCACACGTTCCCGTACATCGACATCCAGAACCCCACCGCGCAGCTCGAGCACGAGGCCACCACCTCGAAGATCGGCGATGACCAGATCTTCTACTGCAAGCAGCGTGGCATCAGCGAGGAGGACGCGGTCTCCATGATCGTCAACGGCTTCTGCAAGGAGGTCTTCCAGGAGCTGCCCATGGAGTTCGCCGTCGAGGCGCAGAAGCTGCTCGAGGTCACCCTCGAGGACAGCGTCGGATAAGACAGATTCCCAGGAGAAGCGGACCATGCTGAAGATCAACAACCTCCACGCCAGCGTCGAGACGACGGAGATCCTCAAGGGCATCGACTTCGAGATGGGCCCCGGCGAGGTGCACGCCATCATGGGGCCCAACGGTTCGGGCAAGAGCACCCTGTCCAAGGTGCTCGCCGGCGATGAGAGCTACGAGGTCACCGACGGCGCGGTGACCTTCGAGGGGCAGGATCTGTTCGAGATGGAGCCCGAGGAGCGGGCCCGGGCCGGGGTCTTTCTCGGCTTCCAGTACCCGGTGGAGATCCCCGGGGTGAGCAACAGCTACTTCCTCAAGGCGGCGGTCAACGCCGCCCGTGAGGCCCGGGGTGAGGGCGAGATCGACCCGGTCAGCTTCCTCAAGATGGCCCGCGAGCGGGCGCAATGGGTCAAGCTTGACGAGTCGCTTCTCAACCGACCGGTCAACGCCGGCTTCTCCGGCGGCGAGAAGAAGCGCAACGAGATCTTCCACATGGCCATGCTCGAGCCGCGGCTGTGTATCCTCGACGAGACCGATTCCGGGCTGGACATCGACGCCCTGCGCGCTGTGGCCGACGGCGTGAACAGCATGCGCGACCCGCAGCGCTCGTTTTTGATCATCACCCACTACCAGCGCCTGCTCAGCTACATCGTGCCGGACTACGTGCACGTCATGGTCAACGGGCGCATCGTGCGCTCCGGCGGCAAGGAGCTGGCCGAGGAGCTGGAGCGCACCGGCTACGCCCTGTTCGAGGACGAGGAGGCTGCCTGACATGGGAGCGGTGGAAGAGCTCAAGAGTCACCCGCGCGCGGTCTTCGACGACCTCGCCGACCCGGGGCCGGCCTGGCTGGCCGAGCGTCGTCGCGCGGCCATGGCCACCTTCGACGCCCACGGCTTCCCGACCCGGCGCTGGGAGGCGTGGAAGCACATCGACCTGACCCCGGTGCTGCGCAGCGACTTTCGCCCGCCGCAGGGCCCGGGCGAGGTAGACGACGGCCTGACCGGGCGGCTTGATCAACTTCTCCCGCCCGGCGATGGGCCCCGGCTGGTCTTCGTTGATGGGCAGCTGGATCCGGCGCGTTCGGATTACGCCAAGCTGCCCGCCGGGGTCTCGGTGCGCCCCCTGAGCGAGGCGCTGGCCGAGGAACCCGCCTGGCTGCAGACGCATCTGGCCGCCCACGCCGACCCGGCCAACAGCCCGTTCATCGCCCTGAACACCGCTTTGATGGGCGAGGGAGTGGCCGTGCAGGTGGCCCGCGGGGCGATGGTCGAGGCGCCGCTGCTTATCGTCTGCTACACCAGCGCTGCCACTGCCGGCCACGCCGTCTACCCGCGTGTGATCGTCCACGGCGAGGAGGCCAGCCACCTGCGTGTGGTGGAGTACCATAGCGGTGATCCGCAGGCGGCCTACCTCAGCTGTCCGGTCACCGAGCTCATCGCCGATGCCGGCGCCCAGGTGGATCTGACCCGGATCAGCGAGGAGGGCGACGCCGGCTGCCAGCTGGGGGCGGTCAGCGGCACCGCTGCCCGCGATGCCCGGGTCGGCGCCCACTCCTTTGTCTGGGGCGGCGACAAGGTGCGTGTGGACATCGAGGCGACCGTACAAGGCGATAACGGCGAGGGGGATCTCACCGGCATCCACCTCAGCGACGGCCAGCGCTTCGTCGACCACCACACCTGGGTCCACCACGACGCCGAGCACACGCGCAGTCGCCAGGTCTTCAAGGGCGTGCTCGACGGGCGCTCGGAGACCGTCTTCGACGGCCTGATCAAGGTCCATCCGGGGGCGCAGAAGACCGACGCCGAGCAGGAGAACCGCAACCTGATCCTCAGCCCGCGGGCGCTGGCCCACTCCAATCCGCGCCTGGAGATCTTCGCCGACGACGTGCGCTGCACCCACGGCTCCACGGTGGGCGAGCTCGATGAGCAGGCGCTGTTCTACATGCGCGCCCGCGGCATCGATCCCGTCGTGGCCAAGAGCCTGCTGACCTACGCCTTCGTCGCCGAGGTGGTGGAGACCGTGCGTTGCCCGCAGGCCGCCGCGTACGAGCGTGCGCTCCTGCGCCGGTTCCTGCCGGGCGGCGAGCAACTGGAGGGTTTTGAGGCATGAGCATGGTCGAGGAGGCGACCCGCCCGGGGGCGGTGGATGTGGACCGGCTGCGCGCCGACTTCCCCGTGCTCCGCCGCGAGGTCAACGGACGGCCGCTGATCTACCTCGACAGCGCCGCCAGTGCGCAGAAGCCGCAGTCGGTGATCGATGCCGAACTCGGCTGCTATCAGCACTACTACGCCAACGTCCATCGCGGGGTGCACACCCTCTCCCAGGAGGCGACCACGGCCTTCGAGGGGGCGCGGACCGAGGCCCAGCGCTTCCTCAACGCCCCCAGCGAGCGGGAGGTCATCTTCCTGCGCGGGGTCACCGAGGCGATCAATCTGGTGGCGCACAGCTTCGTCGCGCCCCGGGTCGGGCCGGGGGATGAGATCCTCGTCACCCACATGGAGCACCACTCGAACATCGTTCCCTGGCAGCTGGTCTGCGAGCGGACCGGTGCCACCCTGCGGGTGGTGCCCATCGACGACAACGGCGACGTGGATCTGGAAACGGTGCGCGGCATGATCCATGAGCGCACCCGGCTGGTCAGCGTGGTCCACGTCTCCAACGCCCTCGGTACCGTCAACCCGGTGGCGGAGATCGCCGCCATGGCCCGGGCCGAAGGGGTGCCCGTGCTCCTGGACGGGGCGCAGGCCGCTCCCCATCTGCCGGTGGACGTCCAGGAGCTGGGGGTCGACTTCTACGCCTTCTCGGGCCACAAGGCCTACGGGCCTACCGGCATCGGCGTCCTGTGGGGCCGCTATGAGCACCTGGCCGGGATGGTGCCGTATCAGGGCGGGGGCGACATGATCCGCCACGTCTCCTTCGAGGGCACCGAGTACGCCGAGCCGCCGGCGCGCTTCGAGGCGGGGACGCCGAATATCGCCGGCGCCATCGGCCTGGGCGAGGCACTGCGCTATATCGAGGCCATCGGCCGCGAACGGATCGCCGCTCGGGAGGAAGAACTGGTCGGCCACGCGGCCGAGGCCATCGCCGCGGTGCCGGGGGTGCAGCTCATCGGCCGGCCGCAGCGTCGGGCCGGGGCCGTCTCCTTCATCATGGAGGGGACGCACCCCAACGACGTGGCCATGCTCCTCGACGAGCAGGGGATCGCCATCCGCGCCGGTCACCACTGCGCCCAGCCGCTGATGGAGCGCTACGGCGTGCCGGCCACGGCACGGGCGTCGTTCGGCGTCTACAACACCCACGACGAGGTGGAGAGCCTGGTGGTGGCCCTGGAGAAGGTCCGCCGCCTGTTCGGCTGACCGACGCGGCCGGGGCGGTGGCGCCGGCGCCCCGGCCGGTGGCGGCTATGGCTCGTAGAGCATCCGCACCGCCCCCCAGTGTTTGCCCCGGACCTGGATCGGGGCGGAGACGTCGCGGATCAACTCGAAGCGGCCGCCGCCCATGTCCCGCCGGTAGGTCTGCAGCAGGAAGGGTTTCTCGTTGCGCGCCGCCGACTGTGCGGTGCGGTCCTCCCAGATACGCCGCTGCCGGGCGTGGCGGGCGTTCCACTGTGGGTCGCCGGGACGCTGCGGGTGCGAGACGTGGCGATTGTGGGTGGGGATGTAGCCCCGGTTGTCGATGACGAAACACCCGGAGATGTGCGCATCCTCCAGTGGCGGCTCCTGGAGCTCGGGCAGGACCCGATCGGTGAAGGCCACGAACCGCGTCTCATACTGCTGTGGGTCGGTCCCCGGGACCTCGCGGTAGTCGCGGTCGAAGAGGTCCGCCTCGCTGATCTCGCCTTCGCGGATGGCCGCCTCGAAGCGCTCCGACACCTGCCGCGCGACCTCCATGACCCGGACGATGTATGGGGTGTCCTCGGTATCGACGTCCGAGGCGTTGGCCAGGTTCATCAGCTCCTCGGTGAAAGCGAGGAAGCGGTCGATCTGGGCCCGGCCGCGCTCGAGGTCAGAGTGGGAGGCCTCCAGCTCGGCGGTGTTGTGGTCGAAGCGCTCGATGGTGTGCTCGCTCTGCGTGTCGATCTCCTGGACCGCCTCGGCGATCCGCGCCGATTCGGCATCCACCGACGCCATGGACTGCTCGAGCTGCTCGAACAGGCTCTGCATCTGCCCCGTGGTCTGCTCCACCCGCTGCGCCCGGCGCGTGCTGTGGTGGCCGATGGCGATCAGCTCCTGGGTCTGCTCGGTGAGGTTCTGCAGGGTGCGGTCCATGTCCCCGGTGGCCTCGCTGGTCTGGGCGGCCAGGGACTTGACCTGCTCGGCCACCACGGCGAACCCCTGGCCGGCATCGCCGGCACGGGCTGCCTCGATGGACGCATTGAGGGCGAGCAGGTTGGTCTGCTTGGCGATGGCGCCGATCCCCCGCGCCACCTTGGTGACCCGCTGCATCGCCTCGTTGAGATGCTCCAGGTCGCTCTCGATCTCGCGCACCGAGGTGCTCAGCCCGGCGATCCGCTGCAGAGCATCGCGGATGCGGTCTTCGGAGCGGCGCATGTCGGCCCGCGCTGCACCGGAGACGTGCTGGGCGTTACGGGCCGCCGCGTCGACGACCTTGTTCGCCTCGGACAGGCGCTGGCACGACTCGCGCAGCTCCTGGAACAACCGCGCCTCGCGCTCCATCTGCGCGGCGGTGTCGTCCACGTTGCCGTGCACGTCGGAGACCTCCAGGCCCAGCTGGCTGGTCTCCTCCGAGACGCCGCGGATGGCCTGCGCCAGGGCGTGCTCCCGGGCGTCCCGTCCGGTATCCGCCCGGGGAGCGCCGGAGCGCCCCGGTAGGAAGCCACGGCCCCTCAAGAAATCGATGAACGCCATACCCGCTGCTCCGTCGCTATCGTTCACTCGCCGCCGTAGATCACCCGCAGGCAGCCCCGGACCTGCCCCCCGGCCTGCACCGGTGCGCTGATCTCCTGGACCACCGGCCCCGCGCCGCCGTACTGCAGCCGGTAGGTCTGCAGCAGGTACGGCTCGCGGCTGCGCAGGGCCGAGCGGGTGGGGCGGTCGTCGAGCCGCTGTCCCTGCAGAGCATCGCGCAGGCCGGTCGCGCCGCCCGGCGGCACGGTGGCCGCCAGGCAGTGCCCCTCGGCGTCGCAGATCAGGGCGGCGCGTACGCCGGTTTCTCCCTCGACGAGCTGCTCGAGGGCGGAGCGCGCCTGGGCGGCGATCTGCTCGGCGCCGGCCTCGGCCGGCAGCGTCTCGCCCAGTTCGGCGGCGATCCGGCGGATCCGCCGGATCAGCCGCGTGTCCCGGGTCTCCACCCCGTCGACGGCGGTGCGCCGGATCAGCTCGTGGGCGTGGCGACTGATCTTCTCGGCGCGCTGGTCGGCGGCCTGCAGCGTGTCGGTGGCCCGGCGCACGGTGTCGGCCAGCTCTTCGAGCCCCTCGACGGTGCGCCGGCAGTAGTGGTCGATGGTATGCACCGACTCGCGGACGCGGCCCGAGTCGGTGTCGATATCGGCCATGGCGCTGCCGGCGGTCTCCATGATCTCCTGGATCGCCTCGGTGCCGTCGCGCACCGCCTCGGCCTGCAGCGTGCTTTCGCCGCCTTTCTGGACCAGGCGGTCGATGATGTGGGTCAGCTCGTCGAGGATGGTGTGGATGTCATCGGTGGCGTCGGCGGTCTGCTTGGCCAGCGCCTTGACGTGCTCGGCCACCACGGCGAAGCCGCGGCCGACCTCGCCGGCCCGGTTGGCCTCGATGGTGGCGTTGAGCGCGAGCAGGTTGGTCTGCTTGGCGATGGTGGCGATCTCGCTGGAGACCTTCGAAACGCCCTGCAGCGCCTCGTTGAGGGCACCGAGCTGGCGTTCCACCCGCGTCACCGACTCGGCCAGCTCGCGGATCTCCTCCAGCGCCTTCTGGATCCGGGCCCGTGAGTGCTCCACGTTGCTGCCGGCCTCGGTGGCCACCTGCTGGGCGCGGTCGACGGCCTGGTGGACCACCTCGTTGCTGCGGGCCATGCTGCGGGCGTTGGTGCGCAGGTCGCTGAACGACTCATTCTGCCGCTCGAAGGCGGCGGCCAGGGCGTTGAGGACCTCGGTGATCTGCACCGCCTCAATGCCGATCGCCGAACTGCGCTCGGCCACCTGCTCGGCGACCTCCTGGCGCGAGCGGGTGACCGCGCGGGCGTCGGGGTGTGCGTGTTCCGGGGGCGTGTCCATGCGTTCTTTCCTGGCTGTGGGTGCCGTGCGGCTGCGGATCCCGCCAACGGGCCGCGGTGCCCGCGCGTGCCCCTTATAGCGTGGCGGCTGTCCGGCCGTAAAGCGTCGCGCCGGGTTCCGCCCGGCTCTGGTATCCTTGGCGGCAGCAAAGCCCGGTTCTGTAACGAGGCCCCCGAATGATGCGATGGCGGAAGCTCTCCGCGCTGCCGGCACTGGTCTGCCTGGCGCCGCTGGCCTGCTATGTGCCTCCTGATGACGGCATTGCCGATGGCGGTGGCGACGCGCGCACGCAGGCCGAAGCGCCCCGGCAGGACGACCGGGATGAGGCACAGCAGGAGCAGGGTGGCTGGTGGTCGCAGCCGCAGCCGCAGCAGGAGCCGGAGCAGGAACAGGGGGGCTGGTGGTCGCAGCCACAGTCCGACGCCCGGCAGGAGACCCGCGGCGGTGCCGATGAGATCGCGGCGCTGGCGCAGCAGGCGCGGGAGGCCTACGAGAGGCGCGACTACGACCGGGCGGTACAGCACCTGGAGCAGGCCCTGGACCAGGCGCCGGAGCGGGCGGTGCTGTGGCAGAACCTGGCGGCGGTGCGCTACCAGCAGGGGCACCACCAGCGGGCCGAGGAGCTTGCCCTGCGCGCCGTAGACACCGGCGGCGACGACCTCGCCGTGATGCGCGAGGCGTGGTGGCTGGTGGCGGCGGCGCGCATGGAGCGCGGTGACCGGGGCGGCGCCCGGGACGCGGCCTCCTCGGCGCGAAGCTTCGGTGATACCGGAGACGGTGGCCTTGGCCGATTCTAGGCCGCCCGGGGGAGCCTTCGCCCGGGCCGTGGTCGCCGAACTCGATGTCGGCGGGGCGGTCAGCCGGGCCATCGAAGGGTTCGCCGCGCGCCCGGGGCAGCTGCAGCTTGGCGCCGCGGTGGCCGACACGCTAGCCGACGGCGAGGTGCTGGTGGCCGAGGCGGGCACCGGTATCGGCAAGACCTACGCCTACCTGGTGCCCACGCTCCTCGACGGCCGCCGGGTGATCATCTCCACCGGCACCCGGACCCTGCAGGATCAGCTCTTCCACCGCGATCTGCCCCGGGTGCGGGCGGCGCTGCAGGGCGCATCCCCGCAGCCGATGCGCACCGCCCTGCTCAAGGGGCGGGCCAACTACCTGTGCCGTTACCGGCTGCAGCGGGCCGTGGAGGAAGGGCCGTTCACCGCCCCCGACGAGGTCGCGGCCATCCAGACGGCGGCGGAGTGGGCGCGGGCGACGGACAGCGGCGACCTGGCCGAGGCGCCGCAGGGCGTCGAGGGGGTGGCCGAGCGCATCACCGCCACGCCCGAGCGCTGTCTCGGTCAGGGTTGCCCGGCCTACGACACGTGCTTCTTCTACGAGGCTCGCCGGCGTGCCCACGAGGCCGACGTGCTGGTGGTCAACCACCACCTGCTGCTGGCCGACTGGGCGGTGAAGGATGCCGGCTACGGGGCCGTGCTGCCCGAGGCGGAAGCGGTGATCCTCGACGAGGCCCACCTGCTCCCGGACACGGCCGCGCGTTTCTTCGGTCACTCGGTCTCGGCGCGGGCGATCCGCGATCTGGTTCGCGATGTGCGTATCGCCGACCGGCGCGAAGCGGGCGACATGCCGGATTTGCGCGCGGCCATCGATACCCTGGAGGCGGCGGTCGCCGGGCTGCGCCTGGCCCTGGAAGGGGGGGAGCAGCGGGATGCCTGGTACACGGTGGCCGAATCGGGGGGCGCCGAGGCGGCCGAAGCCCTGCGCGGGGCAGCGGCTGGCCTGCAGCAAGCCCTCGCTCTGGTGGCCGAGCGTGGCCCCGAGCTGGAGGCGTGCCACCGGCGCGCCGGTGAGCTGGAGGAGGCCCTCGGCTGCTTCCTCGCCCCCGCGGAGGGCGAGGTCCAGTGGTACGAGACCCGCGGGCGGGGTTTCGCCCTGCACCGGACACCCCTGGATGTGGGCGGCAGTTTTCGCCGGCACATGGAGCGGGAGGCCGATGCCTGGGTTCTGCTCTCGGCCACGCTGGCGGTGGGTAGCTCCTTCGCTGCGTTCCGGGGCCGCCTCGGGCTGGCCGATACGGTGCGCACCGAGCAGCTGCCCAGTCCGTTCGACTACGCCGGCCAGTCCCTGCTCTACTGCCCCAGCGGGCTCCCGTTGCCCAACCAGGCGGGGTACGATCAGGCGGTGGTGGCGCGGGCCCGCGAGGTGATCGACTGCACGCCGGGCGGGGTTTTCCTGCTGTTCACCAGTCATCGGGCGCTGCGCCTGGCCCGCGAGCAGCTGGAGACGGCCCTGAGGCGACCGCTGCTGGTCCAGGGCGATGCCCCGCAGGGGCGGCTGCTGGAGGCCTTCGCCCAAGCCGGCGACGCCGTCCTGCTGGGTACGGCGAGCTTCTGGCAGGGGGTGGACATCCGCGGGGCGGCGCTCTCGGCGGTGATCATCGACCGCCTGCCGTTCGCCGCCCCGGGAGATCCGGTGACCGCCGCCCGGCAGCGCGCGGTAGAGGATGCCGGCGGGGTGGCGTTTCGCGATATCCTCTTACCCGAGGCGGTCATCGCCCTGAAACAGGGGGCCGGGCGCCTGATCCGCGACGACGCCGACCGCGGCGTGCTGATGATTGCGGACCCGCGCCTGCTGGGCAAACCCTACGGCCGACTGTTCCGCAACAGCCTGCCGGCGATGCCGCTGACCCGCCGTGTCGAGGATGTGAAGGCCTTCTGGGAGGGCGTGTTATGAGCCTCATCGACCGGATTGCCGAACGCCGACTGGAAGAGGCCGTGGAGCAGGGCGAGCTCCAGGACCTGCCCGGCGCCGGGCAGCCGCTGGAGCTCGATGACGACTCCATGATCCCCGAGCATCTGCGCACCGCCTACCGGGTGCTCAAGAACGCCAACTGCATCCCACCGGAGTTGGCCGAGCGCCAGGAGATCCGCAGCCTCGAGGACCTCATCGACGCCCTCTACGCCGATGCCTCCGCCGAGGCGGCGGAGCAGCGCAGCCAGGCCGAGCGGCGGCTGTCGCTGCTGCGCGCCCGGCTCGAGCGCAGCGGCCACGACGCCGATGCCCTGTACGTCGCCGAGCAGGGCTACCGGGATCGGTTGCTGAGGCGTTTCAGCAACGCCGATCCGGAGGACGGCGCCGACTGAGCGAGGCGCTTTTCTCCGTGCAGACCCTTCCCTTCAGTGACAAAGCGAGTACAATGCCCGGTTTACTCAAGTACGTATCAGAAGCCCCGCCGCGGGGCCGATGACTCAACGTAACGGGAATCGCAAGGGCGCATATGGTTACCATTCGACTGGCAAGGGCGGGCGCGAAGAAGCGGCCCTTCTACCACATCGTAGTTACCGAGGCGAAAAAGCCGCGGGACGGCGCCTTCATCGAGCGCCTGGGCTACTTCAACCCCGTGGCCTCGGGGCAGGAGGCGCCGCTGAAGCTGGACGTCGAGCGCTCGAAGGCGTGGATCGCCAAGGGTGCGCAGCCGACGGAGCGTGCGGCTCAGCTGATCCGGCAGGCCGAGCGCGCCGAGCAACCGGCTCAGTAAGCCGGTCCGCGGTCCATGCCGGATCGTGAGCCCAGGCGGGTCGTCGTCGGCCGGATCGTCGGGCTGTTCGGTGTGGCGGGGTGGGTCAAGGTCTACTCCTACACCCAGCCGAAAACCAACCTGTTCGCTTACGCCGACTGGGAGCTGGCCACCGCCGACGGCTGGCGGGCTGTTCGGCTCGAGGCGGGGCAGGAGCAGGGCAAAGGCCTGATCGCCCGGGTCGCCGGCATCGATGATCGCGACGAAGCGCGGCAGTGGGTTGGCAGCGACATCGCGGTAGCGCGGGAGCTGCTGCCGGAGCCGGATCCCGGCGAATACTACTGGGTCGATCTGCAGGGGCTGGCGGTGCGCACCGTCGACGGCGTCGAGCTGGGGGCTGTCAGCCACCTGTTCGAGACCGGCGCCAACGACGTCATGGTCGTGCGCGGCGAGCGAGAGCGGCTGATCCCGTTTACCCTCGACCACGTCGTTCAGCGGGTCGATCAGCAGGAAGGCGTCATCGAGGTTGACTGGGACCCCGAATTCTAGGCGCATCGACGTCGTCACCGTCTTCCCGGAGATGGTCGAGCAGGTGGCCCGGTTCGGGGTGGTCGGCCGGGCGGCCGAGCGGGGCCTGATCGAGCTGGCTGCGTGGAACCCGCGGGACTACGCAACCGATCGGCACGCCACCGTGGACGACCGGCCCTACGGCGGTGGTCCCGGCATGGTGATGAAGGTGGAGCCGCTGCGCCGGGTCATCCAAGCGGCTCGGGCAGCGGATCCGCGCCCGGCCCGGGTGATTCACCTCAGCCCCCAGGGGGCGCGGCTGGATCAGGACGGGGTGGCGCGCCTGGCGGCCCGCGAGCGGGTGATCTACCTCTGTGGCCGCTACGAGGGCATCGACGAGCGGCTGCTCGAGGCCGAGGTGGACGAGGAGCTGTCCATCGGCGACTACGTACTCAGCGGCGGCGAGCTCGCCGCCATGGTCGCCATCGACGCCACTACGCGGCTGGTCCCGGGGGCGCTCGGGCACGAGGACTCGGCGGCCGAGGACTCCTTCGCCACCGGGCTGCTCGACCATCCGCACTACACCCGCCCGGAGGTCTACGAAGGGCAGGGGGTGCCGGAGGTGCTGCGCTCCGGGGATCACGGGGCGGTGGATACCTGGCGGCTCAAGCAGGCCCTGGGGCGGACGTGGCTGCGTCGCCCGGATCTGCTCGCCGGGCGGGAGCTGGACGAGCGGCAGCGCCGCTTGCTGGATGAATTCATCGTCGAGCACCGCGCAGGGGCGCGGGCCGGCAACGATCACGAAGAAACGTAGAACCGAGGGGAATCGTCATGAACGTCATCGACGAACTGGAGCGCGAGCAGATCGAGGCGTGCAAGCACACGGTGCCGGAGTTCGCCCCGGGCGACACCGTGCTGGTGCAGGTGTGGGTGCGTGAGGGCGGTCGCGAGCGCGTCCAGCCCTTCGAGGGTGTCGTCATCGCCAAGCGCAAGCGCGGCCTGAACTCCTCGTTCACCCTGCGCAAGACCTCGCACGGCGAGGGCGTCGAGCGGGTCTTCCAGACCTACAGCCCGCAGATCGAGAGCATCAAGGTCAAGCGCCGCGGCGACGTGCGCCAGGCCAAGCTCTACCACCTGCGCGAGCTCAGCGGCAAGGCGGCGCGCATCAAGGAGAAGATCAACTAAGGGCTTCGATTGCCCGGCTCATCCGGCTGGCGGCGGGCTCGTGGGCGGTATCGCGCACGGACTCCGCCGCCCGCTCCGGATTGTCCAGGATCCGTTCCCGGGTCTCCTCGGCCAGGGCGCGGGCTTCCTCCCGATCTCGTGGCACCTCGCCGGTGGCCGAATCCGGCCCCGAGGCGTTGACCGCCACCGGGTCGCTGGCGCGCACCGACTCCGCATCCCGGTTGCCGGCCGCCTCGGTGCGCTCCTCCCGGATCCGTTCCGTCCCCGTTGTCTCCCCGTCCCGTTCCGGGCGCAGGGCCTCCTGGCGACGCTGCTCGGCAGCGTGCTCGGCGTGGTGGGAGCGGATCGCTTCGTGGCTGGCCGTGGCAGGGTCGATCTCGGTCATGGCTGCCTCCGTCGTTCCATCCCCTGAAGATAGCACGCGGGCAGCGGCCCGGTTCGGAGGTTGCCGGAGCGGGTATTGTCAGGCGCGCGTGATGCGCCGGGAGCGGTCGCTGGCGGTGTAGCGGCCGTGGGTGCCGTAGGTGAGTTCATCGGCCCGCTCGTGGGCGCCGGTGGCCAGGTCGAGCAGGCGCCGGGTATGGTCGAGGTTGCGGTGGATGAGGCGGCCATTGGCCTCGTTGCGGGCCTGGATGGTGCGCAGCAACTGCTCCAGCTCGCCCCAGGCGGAGCGCAGCGACTCCGGTGCAGTACGCAACACCGCCCGCACGCCAGCGGTCCCCGGCGGATAGCCGGCTTCGGTGAGAACCCGCCGCAGCTGCTGCTCGGCCTCTTCCAGGGCCTCGACCTGGGCGCCCTTGCGGCGCAGGAGCTCGTCGAAGCCGTTCAGGTCCCGGTCGATCAGTTGCCGGGCCTCGGCCTCGAGGGTGGCGGCGAGTTCCCCGGCGCGCGCCTGGCAGCGCTCGACGCGCACGGCCAGGCGCTGCGCCAGCTCCGCGTCCAGCGTCTGGCGCGGAAAGCGGTCAGAGCGGCCGTGCTCCGCCGGCGTCATCACGACTCGACCAGCGCCTCAAGCTCAGCGAACTTCTTGGCGACTTTCTCGGCGTCCACCGGGTAGTCGCCGTTGGCGATCCGCTCCTTGATGGCTTCGACCCGATCCCGGTCGACTTCCGGGGTTTGGTCGATGCGTTCGCGGACCGTCTGCAGTCGTTCCGAGGTCTCGGCCTCGTCGGCGCCGCCTGCGCCCCGGGGCGGGGCGTTCGACGCCTCGTCGGCGCCGCCGCTCTTCGGGCCCTTGCCCGGCTGGGCGGTCGCGGGTCCGACGGGGCGCGGACCCCCTCCTTCGATCGGATTGGACATCGGGCTCTCCTCAAAACCTTTCCTATGCGGGCTGCAGCGCCGCTCCCTGGCCTGCATGGACCCGTGCTATCCGTATCTATCGGCGGCCCGGGCAGGAACTTGAGTCCTGGTTCCGGTTACTGTGACCCAGGTTGCCACTGACGGCAACTCCCGCCGCCTGCGGCCTAATCGCCGACCCGGACCTGGCCCTCGCCGACGACCCGTGCCTGGATCTCCCGTCCGGAGTCCAGGTTCTCCACCCGGATCCGGTCGCCTTTCTGGCCGTGCTCCAGGGCGCGGCCACGGCTGCTGATCTGGATGGCATCGCCCCGGCCGGCGGCGATGGTGACCCGGTCGTTGCGCTCGACCAGCGTCGGGGGCTGCACGTGGTTGCCGGTCACGGCCACCCCCTCGCGCAGGCTCCGGCGTACCTCCTGGCCGACCAGATCGCCGGCGTCGCGGTAGAACTCGCCGCGGACCCGGCGCGCATCCCGCGTAGCGGTGCGCAGATCCGCCGCCGCGAGCCGCTGTCCGCGGCGCAAGCTGCGTGCGGCCACCACCATCTCCGTCTTCAAGGTGGTTTCCATGCGCACGTAAACGGTCCAGGGTGCCTCTCCGCTGCAGCGCACCCCCACGGTACCGGCTTGGTGGGGGCTGCGCCCGCGGGGGATGAACCCCTCCAGCTCGCCGTCACACGCACGCAGTTTCAACCGGCCGTCCACCCCGCGGGCCTCGACCTCCACCTCGTCGTACTCGCCGGCCAGCGCCTCGCGCAGGAACACCTCCGCCGTCTCACGGATGGCCTCCGGCGACTGGGTGCTGGCCTGCGCCGCCGCCGGGGCCAGGACCGTCAGCGCCAACAATACGACGGCCAGGCGCCAGGCGGGCGACGGTCGCGCACTGCGCCCGACCCTGCGGGCGGGGGTGGCGCCGGCGGGTCTGCTCATCGGTCCGCGCGCAACCTCCATTCGGTTGGTGATCCTCCGGAGAACTATGCAAAGGGTGTGCCGCGGCGTCGGCCGCTTTCCCTGATCCGGCTACCGGATTAACATGACGCCAACGGGCGGGGGCCAGCCCCCGGGACGCACGCCGATAAGGGAGCCGTCAGCGATGGCCGGAATCATGAGCTCCGTCGACCAGCGGACCCAGCTGGCTGGCCATAACCGCATGGAGCTGCTGCTGTTCCGTTTCGAGGGGCGGCAGCGCTACGGGATCAACGTGTTCAAGGTCCGCGAGGTCATACCGGCCCCGGAGCTCAGTTACGTGCCGCATGCCCATCCGGCCTCACTCGGCATCGCCTACGTCCGCGGCCACACCCTCTCGGTGCTCGATCTGAGCTACGCCACCGGCAACGGCGCCATCACCAAGGAAGAAGGCAACTACATCATCGTCACCGAGTACAACCGTCAGGTCCAGGGGTTCCTGGTCGGCGGGGTGGACCGGATCGTCAACATCAACTGGCAGGACGTGCTGCCGCCGCCGAGCGGGGGTAGCGCCGGCAGCTACCTGACCGCCGTGGCGCGCTACGACGGGCAGATGATCCAGATCGTCGACGTCGAGAAGGTCCTCGCCGAGGTTCAGCGTGCCGGCGGCGCCGATCCGGAGGTCACCGAGGGCGGTGGCGTGGATCACGCCGAGGGCTCCGAGGCTTACAAGGTCCTGGTGGTGGACGACTCGGCGGTCGCCCGGGGGCAGATCAAGCGCACGCTCGAGGAGATCGGTGTGCGCGTGGTCACCAAGAACAACGGCCGCGAGGCGCTGGAGCAGCTGCGCACCTGGAAGGATCAGGATCCCTCCGGGCTCGACGATCTGCTGATGGTGGTCTCGGACATCGAGATGCCGGTGCTCGACGGCTACACCCTGACCCGATCGATCCGGCAGGATCCGGGGCTTGCCGGGGTCCACGTCCTGCTCCACTCCTCGCTCAGCGGTGTCTTCAACACCGAGATGGTGCGTCGCGTGGGGGCCGACGAGTTCCTGGCCAAGTTCCACTCCCGGGAGTTGGCCGAGCGGGTCGGCGCCCGGCTGGCCGAGCGAGGGGGATGAGCATGCAAGGAGGACGGTTTGGCCGCGCTTTCCGTGGGTGAAGAGGAGTACCAGGCGTTCGCACGGTTCCTGGAGCGCGCCTGCGGGATCGTCCTTGGGCCGAGCAAGCAGTACCTGGTGGCCAGCCGGCTCGGGCCGCTGCTCGAGGCCGAGCGCATCCCGGATCTGGCCACCCTGGTCCAGCGGCTCGAGCAGCGCCCCACCGCCGATCTCAAGGGGCGGGTTATCGAGGCGATGACCACCAACGAGACCCAGTGGTTCCGCGACCGCTTCCCCTTCGACGTCCTGCGTCGGCACCTGCTCCCCGAGATGGAGCGCCGCCGCGTCTGGCCGGTGCGCATCTGGTCCGCGGCCTGCTCCTCCGGGCAGGAGGCGTACTCGATCAGCATGACCGTCGACGAGTACAACGACAGCGGCGGGCGTATGGAGGCCGAGATCCTCGGGACCGACATCTCCATCGCGATGGTCGAGGAGGCGCGGCGGGGGCGTTATACCGCCAACGTGGCGCGCCGCGGGCTGGCGCCGGAACGCCAGCAGCGGTTCTTCGATGCCGTGGGCGAGAACACCTGGGAGGTCAAGCCCGCCGTGCGCCGGCGGACCAGCTTCCGCGTCCACAACCTGCTGGAGAGCTACGCCGGTCTGGGTCGATTCGACATCGTTTACTGCCGCAACGTGCTCATCTACTTCGGCTGGGAATCGCGGCGGGATATCGTCCAGCGCATCGCCGAGGTGACCCGCCCGGGCGGGTACCTGATCGTCGGGGCGTCGGAGTCCCTCGCCCGGCATTCCGACGAGTTCGAGCTGGTCCGCCTCGATGGCGGTGTGGTCTACCGGCGCCGCGGCTGACGGACAGACCCTGCCGCCGGGCGGCAAGCGCTTGCCGCCCGTTGCCGCCTTCTTCCGGCTTAGTCGTTGATCCGCCAACCCCGCGTGCCTGGCACGCGATCTGCATAAAAGTCCCGTGAACGAACACCACGGGAGCCCGCCATGCGGATCGGCTTCGATCAGGCCTTCTCGGTACCCGAGCAGGCCATGCGCCTGCGCGGCGAGCGGCACGAGCTGCTCGCCTCGAACATCGCCAACGCGGACACGCCCGGCTACAAGGCGCGTGATATGGATTTCCGCGAGGCCATGCGCCAGGCCAGCGAACCGCAGCCCCAGCCGTTGCAGGCGACGCATGCGCAGCACGTGCAACCGCCGCCGTCACCCACCATGGCGGCAGGCGATCCGAAATCTTTATACCGGGAGCCCCACGCCGCCTCGCTCGACGGCAACACCGTCGAGATGCACGTCGAGCAGGCCAAGTTCGCCGAGAACGCCGTGAACTACCAGGCCGCCGTGGACTTCCTCAACGGCCGGATCCAGAAGCTCACCGGCGCCATCCGAGGGGAGTAAGCGAACATGTCCTTGATGCACGCCATCGACGTCGCCGGCACCGGGATGAACGCCCAGCAGCTGCGCCTGAACACCGTGGCCAGCAACCTGGCCAACGCCGAGACGGTCGCCTCCAGCCCCGAGGAGGCGTACCGCGCCCGGCAGCCGGTTTTCGCCGCGGCGCTCCACCAGGCCCAGGGCGGCTATCCGCAGGGTGGCGGACCGCAGCCGGCGCAAACCCCCGGCTGGGCCGAATCCGGCGGGCCGGTGGATCGGGTCAGCCCGGTGAGCTTCCAGCGTCAGTTCTTTGGCGGCGAGCCCGCCGGTGTGCCGGCGGCCGGCGACCCTTGGGCCAGCCCGTCGCCCAGCGTGCCGGTCTTCATGCCGGGGGTGGTGGAGAGCGACGCCGAGATTGAGCCGCTGTACAAGCCGCACCATCCGCAGGCGGATGACGACGGCTACGTCTACCGCTCCAACGTGAACTCCGTCGAGGAGATGACCAACATGATCTCCGCCTCGCGGTCGTTCCAGAACAACGTCGAAGTCATGAACACCTCGCGGGATCTCATGCTCGAGACCCTGCGCCTCGGCCGCTGAATCCGGGAGGAGCGACCATGCTCGATCCGAGCCAACTGATGGGCGGGGCCGCCGGTGGCGGCCAGAAGGCCCCCAAACCGCCGAACGCCGGTGACGGCGGATCCGGTAAGCCGGGCGGCGGGGCCACGCAGGGCGTCGCCGAGGGTGTGCAGGCGGCGCAGAAGGCGGCCGAGAAGCCCGTGGGCAGTGGCCCCGCCGGCGGTTCGCGCGGCGAGCCGTCCGGTTCGGTCGCCCGGTCGGGCTATGAGGCGCTGCCCGAGGACCTGCGCAGCATCCCCGACGAGAAGGACGACGGCGACCCGCAGAGCATCGGCCACGAGGACTTCCTGGAGCTGATGATGGTCCAGCTCGAGAACCAGGATCCGACCGACCCGCAGGACACCGAGCAGATGATGGGGCAGATCGCCCAGTTCACCACGGCCTCGGGGATCGAGCAGCTGCAGTCGGACTTCCGCGAGTTCTTCGAGCACATGCGCTCGGATCAGTCGCTGCGCGCCTCGCAGCTGGTCGGCCGTGAGGTGGTCACCGAGAGCCGCGAGGCCTATCTGCCCGAGGATGGAGAGATGGAGGCGCTGCTCCAGCTCGAGCGCTCGGCCCCCAATCTGACCGTCGAGATCGAGAACGAGGCCGGAGAGCGGGTCCATCGTGAGCAGCTTGGCGAGATGGAAGAGGGCGAACACCCCTTCACCTGGGACGGTACCGACAACGACGGCCAGCCCATGCCCCAGGGCACGTACCAGGTCAACGCCTACGTTGAGGACGGTGATGAGCGCGAGCCGGTGCCCACCCTGGTGGGTGCGCCGGTGACCAGTGTCTCGGTGGGGATGGACGGCCGGCCGCCGGAGCTCAGCGTGGCCGGGCTCGGTGAGATGTCGCTATCCGACGTCAAGCGCATCCGATAAGACGAACAAGAGCAGCGGGGATCGAGGAGATCAGCCATGTCATTCAACATCTCGCTAACCGGGATCAACTCCGCCTCCAAGGACCTGGAGACCACCAGCAACAACCTGGCCAACGCCGGCACTACGGGCTTCAAGGAGTCGCGGGCGGAGTTCAACGACCTCTTCGCCATGGGCCCGATGGGCATCCCGCAGCTGGCCGTGGGGCAGGGGTCGCGGCTGGCCAACGTCGGCCAGATGTTCAGCCAGGGGTCCTTCGAGTTCACCGAGCGCAGCCTGGATCTGGGTATCGAGGGGCGCGGCTTCTTCCGCCTTGAGGACGACGGCGAGGTCAGCTACACCCGGGCCGGTCAGTTCGAGGTGGATCGCGACGGCTACATCGTCAACAACACCGGCAAGCGCCTGACCGGCTTCCAGACCGACGAGGACGGCAGCCGCATCGGCGACGGTCGCGACCAACTCCAGCTGCCCACCGACGGGATCCCGGCGCGTGCCAGCGAGAACGTCGAGATCGCCGCCAACCTCAGCGCCGATGCCGAGGTGATCGATGAGGGTGTGGCGTTCGATCCGGACGACAGCGAGACCTTCACCGAGTCGACGACGACCACCCTCTACGACTCCCAGGGCTCGGCCCGGGACGCGACCTTCTACTTCCGCAAGGCGGGCAACAACGAGTGGGATGTCTACACCCAGATCGACGGGGTGGACTACGACGCGGCGGGTGCCGAGGGTGAGGATTTCTTTGGCCCGCACCGTCTCACCTTCGACACCTCCGGTTCGCTGGTCGATGCCGAGGGCGATGATGAAGGCCGGATCGCCAGCCTCGAGGAGATCCCGCTGCTCGCCGAGGTGGACGACCTGGACATCGACATCGACTTCGGCGAGATGACCCAGTTCGCTCGGCCGTTCAACGTCACCAACGTCTCCCAGGACGGCTACACCGCCGGCGAGTTCGAGAACATCAACGTCGAGGGCGATGGCACCATCCTGGCCCGCTACAGCAACGGCGAGGCCCAGGCCGTCGGTCAGGTGGCGCTGACCAGCTTCCCGTCGGAGGAGAACCTGCAGTCCGTGGGCGAGACCTCCTGGCAGGCGACCCGCGATGCCGGGGATCCGCTGATCGGCGTGGCCGGTCAGGGCCAGTTTGGCCGCATCGAGAACGGCGCCCTGGAGCAGTCCAACGTGGAGGTCTCCGATCAGCTGGTGAACATGATCACCGCGCAGCGCAACTTCTCCGCCAATGCGCAGATGGTCAGCACCCAGGATCAGGTGACCCAGGAGATCCTCAACATCCGCTAACGGGGTGTCCCCTCCCGCCGCAGCGGGGCAGAACGGGTAGAGGCGTATGGATCGTCAACTGTATGTGGCCATGACCGGGGCGAAGCACTCCCTGGAGGCGCAGCACCACAACAACCAGAATCTGGCCAACGCCAGCACCCCGGGCTTCCGCGCCGACCTGGACAGCTTCTACCAGGCGCCGGTCTACGGGCCCGGCTTCGCCACCCGGGCCTACGCCGAGGAGCTGCGTGCCGGGACCGACTTCAACCCGGGGCCGATCGAGACCACCGGGCGCGACCTGGATGTGGCCATCCAGGACGAGGGCTGGTTCGTGGTCCAGGCCCCGGACGGCGACGAGGCGTACACCCGGCGCGGCGATTTCCAGACGACGCCCGAGGGGCTGCTGACCACCGGCGATGGCCACCTGGTCATGGGCGAGGCCGGGCCCATCTCGATCCCGCCGGACACCAAGGTGGACATCGCCGACGACGGGGTGATCACGGCCACCCCGCAGGACGGAGCCGGGGCGCCCATCGAGCTCGACCGGCTGCGCCTGGTCAATCCGGACCCGACGCAGCTGGTCAAGGGCGAGGACGGGCTGATCCGCCACGCCGAGGGCGAACCGGCCGCTGACGACGCGCAAGTGAAGGTCCGCGGCGGCGCGCTCGAGGGCAGCAACGTGAACATGGCGGAATCGCTGGTGAACATGATCGATCACGCGCGGCAGTTCGAGACGCACATCAAGATGCTGACCGCCGCCGAGGAGAACGAGCAGACCAGCGCCCAGCTGCTCAACCACCCGGGCTGAGGTGGCGCGAGCTGTCCACTGCCGTGACAAACGAACAACAATGAGGTGACGCCATGGATCCCGCCCTCTGGGTAGCCAAGACCGGACTCGACGCCCAGCAGAAGAGTATGCAGGTGACGTCGAACAACCTGGCCAACGTGAACACCAACGGTTTCAAGAAGGACCGGGCCAACTTCGAGGACCTGTTCTATCAGACCGTCCGCCAGCCCGGCTCCCGAGCCAGCCAGGACAACCTGCTGCCCTCGGGGCTGATGCTCGGCACCGGCTCGCGGGTCATGGGTACGGAGAAGATCCACTCCCAGGGCAATGTGCAGCAGACCGAGCGGAGTCTTGATGTCGCCATCGAGGGCAAGGGCTTCTTCCAGATCCTCCGTCCCGACGGGCAGGTGGGTTATACCCGGGACGGCGCCTTCCAGCTCAACGAGAACGGTGAGATCGTCACCTCCGGCGGTTACCTGCTCGAGCCGGCCATCCAGGTCCCCGAGGAGGCCGAGACCATCAGCATCGGCAGCGACGGTACGGTCAGCGCCAAGATCCCCGGCGACGAGGAGCCCGAGGAGATCGGCCAGATCGAGCTCGCCGACTTCATCAACCCCTCCGGCCTCGAGCCGGTGGGCGAGAACATGTTCCTTGAGACCGCCTCGAGCGGCGCCCCCGAGGTGGGTGCCCCGGGGGAGGGGGCCCTGGGCAACGTCATGCAGGGGGCCCTGGAGACCTCCAACGTGAACATCGCCGAGGAGCTGGTGAACATGATCGAGAACCAGCGCGGCTTCGAGACCAACACCCGGGCCATCTCGACCACCGATGAGATGCTCCAGTTCCTCAACCAGAACGTCTGAGGGCGGCTGAGATGATGCGCTGGCATCGGTGGGTACGCGGCTGTGCCGCGGCCATGGTGGCCGGGGTGGCGGCAGCGGCGTGTACCCCGATGCCGCAGGAGGCGCCGGATCCGTCGCCGATCACCGCGCCGCGGGTCGACATCCCCGATGACCCGGACGAGCGGACCGGCTCGGTCTTTGATGAACAGCGCAGCATGCGGCTGTTCGAGGACCGCAGCGCGCGGCGCACCGGGGATCTGATCACCGTGGTCATCGAGGAGGAGACCGCCGGCGATCGCTCGATCAACTCCGAGATGGCGCG
The DNA here is from genome assembly GCF_016653405.1 of Halorhodospira halophila. Classification (NCBI taxonomy): domain Bacteria; kingdom Pseudomonadati; phylum Pseudomonadota; class Gammaproteobacteria; order Chromatiales; family Ectothiorhodospiraceae; genus Halorhodospira; species Halorhodospira halophila. The sequence goes on along the minus strand of NZ_NHSN01000009.1, from coordinate 42,999 downwards.
CCAGCAGGAGGCGGATATCCCGGCGCCGCAGATCGGCGGCGAGGACCTGGAGATCTTCGGCCGCCCCTTCGCCTTCGAGCAGGAGGGCGAGGCCAGCTTCGAGGGCGGCGGGAGCGCGGACCAGGAGACGAACCTCACCGGCACGATCAATGCCGTGGTGGTGGACACCACCCCCAACGGACATCTGGTCATCCGCGGCGAGAAGAACGTACGGGTCAGTCAGGGCCAGGAGACGCTGCGCATCTCCGGGATCGTGCGCACCGACGACGTGGGGGCCAACAACGAGGTCTCGTCCAACCGGGTGGCGAACATGCAGGTCGGTTACACCGGCGAAGAGGCGCTCAGCGACTCCGCCCAACCGGGGTGGCTGACGCGTTTTCTGATGAGGCGCTACTGAACGGCGGGTGCCGCCGCGATGGACGGCGCGCTCGGGAGGACGCAAGGTGATGAGAATGCGCAGGATCGACACACGCTGGATCCAGGTCGCCGCGGGGGTGCTCCTGGTGATGCTCGCGGCGAGTGTCTCAGCGGCCGAGCGGATCAAGGACATCGCCTCGGTGGCCGGGGTGCGCAGCAACCAGCTGGTTGGCTACGGCTTGGTGGTGGGTCTGGACGGGACCGGCGACGACACGCCGTTCACCGAGCAGAGCGTGCGCTCCATGCTCGCCAGCCAGGGCGTCAACATCCCCCACGACGTGGATCCGGACGCGGACAACACCGCGGCGGTGATGATCACCGCCGAGCTGCCGGCCTTCACCCGTCCCGGGCAGCAGATCGATGTCAGTGTCTCGTCGCTGGGCGATGCCGACAGCCTGCAGGGCGGCGAGCTGCTGATGACGCCGCTGCGTGCCGCCGACGGCGAGGTCTACGCGGTGGCCCAGGGGCGTGTGGTCATCGGCGGCTTCGGCGCCGAGGACACCGAGATCCCCGTGGACAACCAGCTTGGCGGCTCCATCCCCAACGGCGCGATGGTCGAGCGGCGCATCGAGACCGGTTTCCAGGATCGCGACGAGGTGGTGCTCAACCTCCACGAGCCGGATTTCACCACCGCCCGCCGTACCGCCGAGGTGATCAACCACAACCTCGGGCCGAACACCGCCCGTGCCCGTGATGCCGGCTCGGTGCGGGTCCGCGCGCCGCGGGATTCGGATCAGCGGGTGAGCTTCATCTCCTTCCTCGAGGAGCTGCGTGTCGAGCCCGGTGAGGCGCCGGCGGAGGTCATCGTCAACGCCCGCACCGGGACCATCGTCATGGGCTCCAATGTCCGCGTCCGCCCGGCGGCGGTCAGCCACGGCAACATGACCGTGGCCATTGGCGCCGGCGGCCCGGAACAGGTGGCCGACGACCCCTTCGGGTTGGATGAGCCGCTGATCGTCCCCGACGAGGACATGGAGGGCCTCGAGGGTGAGAATCCGGCCTTCGTCTTCGAAGCCGGCGCCGATCTCAACGAGATCGTCGACGCCATCAACGCCGTGGGCGCCGCCCCCGGCGACCTGGTGGCTATCCTCGAGGCCCTCAAGCGCGCCGGTGCGCTGCGTGCCGAGCTGACCATCATCTAGGGAGGCGACCATGCACAACAGCAGCGGTGCCCTCGGTAACGCCCTCGAGCCCCAGGGTCTGCAGCAGCTGCGCTCGATGACGCGCAACCCCAGCGAGGAGGACCTCGCCGAGGTGGCGCGGCAGTTCGAGGCGGTGTTCGTCGAGATGATGCTCGGCCAGATGCGCCAGGCCACCCCGGGCGATGAGATCTTCGGCGGCAACGCCGAGGAGACGTACCGCGACCTCTTCGACCGGCAGATGGCGGTGCAGATGTCCCGTGACGGCGAGGGCTTGGGGCTGGCCCCGATGATCGAAGAACAGCTGCGCGAGAATGCGGGCTTCGAGACCGACCGGATGCAGGGGCTGCCGCAGGAGATCTCGGACTACCGCCACTCGGCGGTGCCGGTGCAGCCCGATGCCGGGGAGCTCGCGGCGGCGGACGCGGGCGACGGCGCGCAAGGCCGCAGTGGCGGCCTCGGCGGCAAGGGGGCCGGCTGGTCGAGCCCGCAGGACTTCGTCGAGGACATCACCCCGGCGGCCAGGGAGACCGCCGAGCGCCTCGGGGTGCCAGCGGTGGCCCTGGTGGCCCAGGCTGCTCTGGAGACCGGGTGGGGCCAGCACATGGTGGCCGACGGGGACGGGCGCAGCGCCAACAATCTGTTCAATATCAAGGCCCACTCCGCGGACTGGCAGGGCGATGCCGTGCGCGTGCCCACCCTGGAGTACCGGGATGGTATCCCGCAGCGCGAGATGGCCGACTTCCGCGCTTACGACTCGGTGGCCGAGAGCTTTGCCGATTACGCCGACTTCCTCGAGCGCAACCCGCGCTACCGTGAGGCCCTGGAGGTCGGCGACGATCCGGAGCGGTATGTCGAGGCCCTCCAGCGGGCTGGGTACGCCACCGATCCGCAGTACGCGGAGAAGCTGCAGCGGATCATGGAGCTTGGTGACGACGGGCAGGGGGTGCGGATCGGCGGTGAGACCCTCAAGATTTCCGATTCCGTGCCGAGAGGTTAGACAGGGCAGGGTGGGCCTGCGGGCCCCAGCGAGGCGGAGTCTATGGTTGATCTGTTGCAGACGGGCATCTCCGGGCTGCGCGCATCCCAGCGCGGGCTGGCGACCACGTCGCACAACATCTCCAACGTCAACACCGACGGCTACAGCCGCCAACGGGTGGAGCAGGATACGAGCATCCCGCACTACCACTCCCGCGGGGCCGTCGGCACCGGCACGCAGGTGCAGACCATCCAGCGCCTGACCGAGGATCACCGCGTCGACGCCCTGCGCAACAACCACGCTGAATATGAGCGCCTGGATCGACTCGCGGAGATGACCGGGCGCATCGACAACCTGGTTGCCGACCAGGACGCCGGGCTGAGCCCGGCGCTGCGTCAGTTCTTCGACGCCGTCGAGGAGGTGGCCAACGACCCCTCGAACACCGTTGCCCGGCAGCAGCTGCTCACCCAGGGGCAGGCCCTGGCCGATCGCTTCCAGACCCTGGACAACCGACTGCTGACCCTGGAAGAGGACGTCAACAAGCGGGTGCGGGCCGAGACCGACAAGGTCAACGGCCTGGCCGAGTCCATCGCCGAGCTCAATGGCGAGATCCGCAGCCGCTGGACCAACCCGCAGCGCCCGCCCAACGACCTGCTCGACCAGCGCGACGAGAAGATCCGCGAGCTCTCCGAGCACGTCACGGTCCGGGTGACCGAGCAGGACGACCGGTCGCTGAACGTGGGCATTGGCAATGGCCAGCCGCTGGTCACCGGCGACCGCGCCAACACCCTGGAAGTCACGCGCAACGCCTTCGAGCCGGAGCGCCCGGAGCTGGCTGTCCGCCGGGGCGATCGCGCCGTTCAGATCACCGACGCCGTTCAGGGCGGTTCGCTGGGCGGGCTGCTGGAGTTCCGCAACGGTGTGCTGGACGAGACCCGCGATGAGATCGGCCGGGTGGCCACCTCCCTGGCCGGGGCCATGAACGAGCAGCACCGCAGCGGCATCCAGTTCGACAGCGGTTACCCCGAGGCCGGTGACGACTTCTTCGACTACGCCCGAGAGGCCGGGGTCTCCGCCCACCGCGGCAACGCCGGCGAGGGCCAGCCGCAGGTGATCGTCGACGAGGAGCGTATCGGTGAGCTGCGCCGCGAGAACTACCAGGTGCGCCTCGTTGACGGGCAGTGGCAGGTGGCCACTCAGGACGCCAACGAGGTGCGTACCCTCGGCCAGGGCGGGGATGCCGACATCCAGCCCGACGCGGACGGCGGCTACCGCTTCGACGGGCTGATCCTCTATCCGCCGGAGTCCGGCGACGGCGCCGTCGAGGAGGGCGACCGCTTCCTGATCCAGCCCACCCGGGACGCGGCTCAGGGGATCGAGGGCCGGCTCGCGCGGCCGACCCAGGTGGCGGCGGCCGCACCGGTGGTCACCGGCGAGGCGCCGCGCGCCGACGGTCAGACCGAGAACACCGGGCGCGCGCAGATCGGTCCGCCGGATGTCGGGCGGGCCGAAGGCGTCATGGCAGCCCTGGAGGAGGGGGGTGCCCTGCAGCAGGGAGTCGAGATGACCTACGCCGATGACGGCACGTTCACCGTGACCATCGGTGGCGAGACGGCGGGCACCTTCGACTACGCCCCCGAGGACATCGAGCGCGGCCAGGTGGTGAACCTGGCCGAGGACGTGGAGCCGGCCGGCAGCGCCCAGGCCGAGACGCTGGCGGCGCTGGATGTCTCGGTGCGCATCTCCGGCGTGCCGGATGACGGGGATCGCTTCGGGCTCTATGGCAACTACGAGGGCGTGGGCGACAACACCAACGCCCTGCGCATGGCCGAGCTGATGGAAGAGACCGTCATGGACAACGGCAACAGCACCTTCCAGGAGGCCTACAGCGCCATGGTCGGCGAGCTCGGCGGCTTCAGCCAGCGGGTGCAGACCAATCGCGATGCCCAGGAGGCCCTGCTCAACCAGGCCAAGGAGCAGTGGGAGGAGCTCTCCGGCGTCAACCTGGATGAGGAGGCGGCCAACATGATGGAGTATCAGCAGGCCTACCAGGCCGCCGCCCAGATCATCACCAGTGCCGACGAGGTCTTCCAGGAGATGCTCAACGCGGTGCGTCGCTAAGGGGGTGAGCCGTGCGCGTATCCACGAGCCACATGCAGAACACGGCCGTTCAGAACATGACCGGCCAGCAGAGCGAGATCAACGACACGCAGACCCAGCTCTCCAGCGGGCGCCGGGTGCTGCGGCCGTCGGATGATCCCACCTCGGCTGCGCGCACCCTGGATCTCAAACGGGCCACCGAGTCGGTGGAGCGGTTCAACCGCAACGGCGATCTGGCGCGGACCCGGCTGTCCATGTCCGAGTCCGCCCTGGAGCAGGCCGGCAACGAGCTCCAGCGCATCCGCGAACTCACCGTCCAGGCGGCCAACGGCAGCCAAGACGCCGACACCCGCAGCTACATCGCCGCGGAGATCGAGGAGCGCTACAAGCAGCTGGTGGAACTCGGCAACAGCCGCGACGGCAATGGGGAGTATCTCTTCTCCGGCTCGCGCACCCGCACCCAGCCGTTCAATATGGGCACCGATGGCCACGTGACCTACCACGGCGACCAGAACAGCCGCGAGGTGCGCATCGGGCCCGGACGCCAGATCGGCGTGGATCACTCCGGCTTCGACGCCTTCATGAAGGTCCCCGACGGCAACGGCCAGTACCAGGCCTTCCAGGGCGAGGAGAACCGCGGCACCGGCGTGGTCAGCGTGGTCGACGGCAAGGTCCGGGGCCTGGATGCCGAGCAGTACCGCGTGCGCTTCGCCGAGGACGCGGACGGAAACACCCGCTACGCCATCCAACGCACCCACAACCCCGAGGACGAGAACGCCTGGGAGTGGGTGAACGGCGAGAACGGCGGGCCGCCGGCGGTGGAGGACGCCCCGCTGTATGAGCCGGGGGCGACCATCGAGGTGGACGACGGCGTCCGGGTGAAGATCGAGGGCAACCCCGATCCGGGCCAGGGGGGTTTCGAGGACGGCGACCGGTTCACGGTCACCGGTAGCCGATCCCAGTCGATCTTCGCCACCGTCAATGAGCTCATCGGCGCCCTTAAGGAGGGTGAGGGGCCCGACTTCCGCAACGCCGCCGACCGCGCCCTGGGCGATCTGGACCTGGCCATGGAGAACACCTTCCGGGTGCGGGCGGAGATCGGCGCCCGCCTGTCCACCCTCGATAGCGAGAAGGCCAGCAACGAGGCGGCGATCATCGACCTCAAGCAGGCCACCTCCGACGAGCGCGACCTGGATTACGCCGAGGCCACCGGCCGCTTCAACCAGGAGCTCACCGGGCTCGAGGCGGCCCAATCCACCTTCGGCCGCGTGCAGAACCTCTCCCTGTTCGACTACATCTAGTCTCTCCCGCCAATGCGTTGCCTGGCCGGGCCGGCGTGCCGCGCTGGTGCCGGTCCGAGGGGTGCCGTGGCCGCCCGGGTTTGCGCAAAGTCAATCCCTTGGGGTTCCGGTTATCGAAAACGCCGATGGGAAAGGCCTGCCGGCGGCATGGCCGTCTCTTGGAAACGCGAATCGTTATCACTAGTATACGTATTGCGCACATCGGCACGGATAACAGAACGAGGGGATTATGAGTCAGACAGTAAGGCCTTGGGGGGTTGCGGCTGCTGCGGTCCTGGCAGGGGGCGCCCTGAGCGCGGCGCACGCGGAATCCGGCGATGCGGAGACCCGCCTGCTCGATCGCATCATGATCACCGGTGGCCCGGACCGGGTGCAGGATACCGCCGGCTCGGCGCAGGTGCTCAGCCGGGAGGATATCGATCGGCAGGGGTACACCGATCCGCACCGCATCCTGCGCCAGATCCCCGGGGTCAATGTCGCGGAGGAGGAGGGCTATGGCCAGTTCCCGCACATCAGCATGCGCGGCGTGAACCCGGAGCGGAACGCGCGCATCACGGTCATGGAAGACGGGGTGCTGACGGCTTCGCCGGCGCCCTACGCCGCACCGGCGGCCTACTACTTCCCGCCCATGGGGCGCATGGACAACGTCGAGGTGCGCAAGGGCTCGAGCGCCATCAAGCACGGCCCCTACACCGTCGGCGGCGCCCTGAACATGACCTCCACGCCGATCCCCCAGGAGCGCTCCGGCAAGGTGGAGGGGCGCCTGGGCTCGGACAACGGGCGGCGCGCCCACGCCCACATCGGCGGCCGCGAGGGGCAGTTCGGCTGGCTGCTGGAGAGCTACACGGAGCAGAGCGACGGCTTCAAGGAACTCGACCATCCGCTCTCCGGGGATCAGTCCAACAAGCCCAACAATCCGGTGCCGAACACCGGCTTCGACCGCAACAACTTCGTCGCCAAGGGGATGTGGGCCAGCGACCCCACCGCCGAGGTCTACCAGGAAGTGGAGTTCAAATACGCCCGCGACCGGCGGACCATCCACGACACCTACCTGGGCCTGCTGCCCGACGACTTCGACGACAACCCGCACCGGCGTTACGCCGGTTCGCAGCTCGACGAGATCAACACCGAGAACGACCTCTACCAGGTCCGCCACTACTTCCAGCCCACGGTGGATACCGACGTCACCACCACGCTCTACCGCACCGACACCGTGCGCAACTGGTACAAGCTGCATGAGGTACGTGGTGACGGAAACAGTGATTTTGAGGGCATCTCCGACATCCTCCGCGACCCCGGTGACCATGAGGATGAGCTGGCCTGGATCCTCGGTGGCTTCGGCACCGCCTATGACGCGGGGCTTAGCATTGAGGACGGCGCCCGCGGCAACGTCCGCGCCAACAATCGCGAGTATTACGCCCAGGGCATCCAGGTGCAGGTCGGCCATCTCTTCCAGGCCTTCGGCTGGGACCACGACATGGAGGTGGGCTTCCGCTACCACGAGGACGAGGAGGACCGTGAGCAGTGGCAGGACTCGTTCGAGATGCAGAACGGCATGATGGTTCTCTACGAACACGAGGAACCGGGTGAGACCACCAATCGGGTCACCTCCGCCGAGGCCTATGCGTTCCACGTGCAGAACACCATGGAGCGCGGGTCGTGGACCCTGGTTCCTGGTGTGCGTTACGAGAACATCGATGTGGATCGCAAGCAGTGGGATGGTCCGGGGCGCACCAGCGCCAACCTCGATGCGGACGGTTCCTACTCCAACACCTATCGGGTTTGGGTCCCTGGCATGGGCGCCACCTACGCCATCGATGATCAGTGGAGCGTCCTTGGCGGGGTCCACCGCGGGTTCGCGCCGTCGGGTGCCGACCCGCAGGCCGATGAGGAGCGCAGCGTCAACTACGAGGCCGGTTTCCGGTTCAGCGACATGTATACCCAGGCGGAGGTCATCGGCTTCTTCAACGACTACTCCAACATCAATTACGAGTGCACCAACGTCGGCGGGGCCTGCCAGACCGATGATGAACTGGTCTCGGCTGGCGAGGTTCACGTCTGGGGCCTGGAGGCGCTGTGGATGCACGATCTGGGTCAGAGCCAGGACCTGCCCGTCCAGCTCCCGGTCAGCGTCAGCTACACCTTCACCGACAGCGAGTTTCGTCAAGACATCGACGATGGCCCCAATCAGCTGGCCAACGCCCGCAAGGGTGACCGCCTGCCGGAGATCCCCGAGCACCAGCTGAACCTCAGTGCCGGCGTGGGCCAGGCTGACTGGCGCGTCAACCTGAACGCCAACTACGTCTCCGAGACCCGCGCGCTGGCGGATCGGGACTACGACGATCTGAAGATCGACTCCCGCTGGCTGTTCGATCTCTCCGCCCACTATCAGCTGATGGACAACGTGCGGTTGCTCGGGAGCATCGAGAACCTCACCGACGAGACCTATGTCGCCCACCACCGCCCGGCGGGGGCACGGCCCGGCGCGCCGCGGACCTACTGGGCGGGGATGCGCGTCGACTTCTGATCCCACGTCACGGGTCACCCGCAGCTTAGGGGTGCTCATGCCTGCCGCCTTGGCGGCTTCCTCCAGCCGAACGATCGGCGCCTGATTGCCGGGGAGGGCATCCTCCCCGGCACTTTTTTGCCCGCCTCACGGGTCGCGGCGCGACCCGCTCTTGCCGCTGCGCTTGCCGCCCGCCGCCGTCGGGTCACCCTCCGTGGTGCTCTCGGTTGCCTGTCGTGGCAACATGCTGCCCCTGAATACCCTGCCCAAACAGTCAGATACGAGGATGTGGCCCCTGCTTGCCGATCTGTGCCACCGGATTGCCGCGTATGGAAAATTTTTGCCGCCAAAGGGGTAAAGCCTTGCCGCCGATCGCCGATACGGTAAGTGAAGGCGAAAGACTGGGTACCGGCAGGCGGCAATGGCTCGCCGCCGGGGCCTTCCAAACAGCGGAGCACAAGGAGCAAAGGCAATGGCACAGGTCATCAACACCAACATTGCGTCCCTGACCGGTCAGCGGCACCTGAGCAGCAGCCAGGCCGAGCAGCAGCAGGCCCTGGAGCGGCTCTCCTCGGGCAAGCGGATCAACTCCGCGGCCGACGACGCCGCCGGCCTGGCGATCAGCGAGCGCTTCACCTCGCAGATCGGCGGCATGAACCAGGCGGAGCGCAACGCCAACGACGGCATCTCCTACGCCCAGACCGCCGAGGGCGCCATGGAGGAGATGGGCAACCTCCTGCAGCGGGTTCGTGAGCTGGCGGTGCAGTCGGCCAACGACACCAACACCGCCGAGGATCGCCAGGCCCTGGAGGCCGAGGTGCAGCAGGCGGTGCAGGAAATCGACCGGATCGCCGCCAACACCCAATTCAACAACCAGAACATCCTGGACGGGTCGCTCGACGAGCTGGTCTTCCAAGTAGGTGCCAACCGGGCCCAGAGCATCAACACCAGTGGTATGGACGTGCGCGGCCACAACCTCGGTGCCGAGATCGGCGAGGGGCAGGCGGTGCAGCGCGCCCTTGATGAGGAAGGCAACTACGGCGATCTGGACCTGGATGGCTCGATCAACATCAACGGGCTGGATATTGACGTCAGTGGCTCGCGCAACGTCTCCGACGCCATGGACGCCATCAACGCCCAGTCCCGTGCCACCGGTGTGACGGCGTTCCGCGCTGACCGGGCCACCACCGAGTTGTTCGACTTCAACAATGACGGTGGCGCCAGCCTGGAGATCAACGGCACCACCATCAGCGTTGGTGAGGATGCCGGTGTCGGCGAGTTCGTCGACGAGGTGAACGCCGCCTCCGGCGACACCGGCGTCCGTGCCGAGATGGACGGCGACCAAGTGCGCTTCGTCTCCGAGTCCGATTTCCGCATCGAGCCGGGTGACGACAGCCCCATCGGCGATCTCGGGCTCGAAGGCGAGGAGAGTGGGATGCGCTTCGAGCGCGGCATCCAGCTCTCCACTGACCTGGGCCAGCGGATCGACGTCAATGGTGACGCCGACACCCTCGGGGCGCTCGGGATGTCCGACGAGCAAATGGAGATGAGCCGTCACCGGGTCAGCGGGCCGGATGCGCTGAGCGTGGCCACCCGGACCGACGCCGATGACGCCATCCGTACGGTGGACTTCGCCCTGGGGCAGATCAACGACGCCCGGGCCGACCTGGGTGCGGTGCAGAACCGCTTCGAGGCCACCACCAGCAACCTGCAGAACGTCTCCGAGAACATGGAAGCTTCCCGTTCCCGGATCCTGGATGCGGACTTCGCGGCCGAGACCGCCGCCATGACCCGCGCCCAGGTGCTGCAGCAGGCCGGTACCTCGGTCCTGGCCCAGGCCAACGAGGCCCCGCAGAACGTCCTGACCCTGCTGCAGTAAGACCCGAGGCGGAGCCCGGCTGACCCCCCGGGCTCCGCCACCGGCTCGCTGACCCCGAGACCGGTGCCATGACCCGCAGCAGATTCGGGATTCTTCCGTGAACGGACGCGGATAAAGAGAAGGAGGTGAGACGCCGGCCATGACCTGAACCCACGCGGGCCGACCCCGGCGGTGACCGTTGGTGGACAACGGAACCGTTAAAGCTTTGCCAGGGAGCGCCGATACGTTTGGGCAAGAGCGCGAGACGCGAGCCCAAGCGAACAGGTTCGCTCGTGCTGGGGTCAGCGAAACGGCGCCGTAACGGCGTCAGACGTGAGGAGACGGGTCATGGCACAGGTGATCAACACCAACGTTGCATCGCTGAACGCGCAACGGCACTTGAATTCTTCCCGGGGCGATCAGGAGGTGGCCCTGGAGCGGCTCTCCTCGGGGCTGCGCATCAACAGCGCCCGGGACGATGCGGCTGGGCTGGCGATCAGCGAGCGCTTCACCGGCCAGATCAACGGCATGGATCAGGCCGCCCGCAATGCGAACGACGGCATCTCGTTCGCCCAGACCGCGGAAGGCGCCATGGAAGAGATGAGCAACCTGCTCCAGCGGGTCCGCGAGCTGGCGGTGCAGGCGGCGAACGACACCAACTCGCCGTCGGATCGCGCCGCGCTCGACCGCGAGGTGCAGGCCGCCGTGCAGGAGATCGGCCGGATCGCCGAGACAACCCAGTTCAACCAGCAGAACGTGCTCAACGGCACCCTGCGCGAGCTGGTCTTCCAGGTCGGGCCGAACCGCGGCCAGACCATCAACGCCGGCGGCGTGGACGTCCGCGCCGAGAACCTGGGCGCCAATGTGGCCGAGGGGCGGGCGGTGCATCAGGCCGCCGGTGGTCCCGGTGTGGAGCTCCCGGGCGGGCTGCAGGTCAACGGTCACGAGATCGACCTGGGCGATGCGCGCGGGCTCAACGACGTGGCGCGCGAGATCAACGAGCGCCAGGCCGAAACCGGCGTGTCCGCCATGCGCGCCGACCGGGCCGAGACCCAGGCGGTAGAGTTTGACGGCTTGGGTGAGGGCGAGCGCGGTCAGCTGCGTATCAACGACCACGCCATCGAGCTTGACGAGAGCGTCACGGACATCGGCGAACTGGCCGCCCGGGTTAACGACCGGGCCTCGGAGACCGGGGTGCGCCTGGAGAACGGGGAAAACGGCTGGTCCTTCGTCTCCAACAGCGACTTCGAGCTCGAGTACTTCTCGGACGACGCCGAAGATGCCATCGGTGTTGGTGGGACCGAGATCGGCCAGGGGCTGGATCGCGCCGACGAGGAGAGCACCGGGCTCATCGTCGAGCGCGGCATCACCCTCTCCACCGAGATCGGCGGCGAGCTGCGGGTCGAACCGGTGGATGGCGACGACGATGCAGACCTGGGGCAGATCGGCCTGAAGAACTGGCAGCCCGGCGATGACTACGAGGACCTGCAGGCGGAGGCGTACACCATCGGCGGGGTCGACCCGGTTGATGTGCGCACCCGCGAGACCGCTTCCGATACCATCGTGGCGGTGGACTTCGCCCTGCAGCAGATCAACAACACCCGGGCCGATCTGGGCGCGATCCAGAGCCGGTTTGACGCCACCATCAACAACCTGAACATCTCCTCGGAGAACCTGAGCGCATCCCGCTCGCGGATCCTGGATGCCGACTTCGCCGAGGAGACGGCCGAGATGACAAGGACGCAGATCCTGCAACAGGCGGGGACCTCGGTGCTGGGTCAGGCCAACGAGATCCCGCAGCAAGTGGCACAGCTGTTGCAGCAGTAACGACGGCCGGGACCTCCGGGGAGCCTTCCGGAACCCGGCCCAGGGGCCTGGTAGCAGGGCCGGTCGGGAGGCTGTATGAGTGAAATGCACAAGGTGAGTTCCGTGACCAGCAGCATCAACTGGTCGCGGCCAACCGAGCAGGGGGACGGGGGGCGCCTTGCCCCCGAGCAGGACACGGCAGCACCGGTCCCCGCCGCCGAGACGGAAGAGCGCTCCCGCGTGCCGTTGTCCGAGCTCGAGCCGCTGGATCACTTCAAGGCGGAGGATCCCCAGGCGCTTGCCCGGGCGGTGGAGCGCATGGAGCAATTCATGCAGCGCGTCGGCCGGGACCTGGAGTTCCGGGTCGACGACAACACCGGCAAGACGGTGGTCACTGTCTACGTCCGCGGCACCGACGACGTGGTCCGTCAGATCCCCCCGGAAGAGATGCTGGCCATCGCCGCGCGCATGCGCGAGGTTCAGGGGCTGCTCTTCAACGGGGAGGCCTGAGCGTGGCCGGAACGCATCCGCCGCCGGAAGGGTCCACCGGGCAGGCCCGCTAGCGATACCTCGAGAGGTGACCCGATATGGTCTCACCGCTGGATCAGATGCCGAACATGCCGAGCCAGATGGACGTCGGCTCCGGCATCGACACCAACAAGATGGTCCAGGACCTGGTCCAGGCCGAGCGGGCACCCACGGAGCAGCGCCTGGGCCGGCGCGAGGAAGAACTGCAGGAGAAGCTCGAGGCCCTGGGGCAGATGCGAGGGGTCATCGGCGAACTCCAGGAGGCCGTCCAGGGGCTGGGCGATCCCGGCGCTTACTCCGGCATCGATGCGGAATCGAGCAACACCAGTGTGGCCGGGGTCTCGGCCAGCGAGGAGGCGCGCCCGGGCCAGTACGACGTGGAGGTGGAGCAGCTGGCGCGGACCCAGCGCATCGCCACGGCCAGCGGCGTGTTCGAGGACAGCGCCGATCCGGTCGGCACCGGCCGGCTGATGATCACCGACGGCCAGGGCAACGAGCAGGCGGTCACCATCGACGAGGAGTCGGCCACCCTGCTCGGCATCCGCGACGCCATCAATGCCCAGGCCGAGGGCGTGCGCGCCTCGGTGGTCGATGATGGCGCCGGGCCGCGGCTGGCCCTGGCTACCGAGCAGACCGGTCAGACCAATGCCATTACCCAGATCCGCGCCGAGCAGGATCCGGAAGCGGGCGAGGGCGATCTCTCCGCCCTGCAGTACAACGTCGCCGATCCCCAGACCGGCGAGCCCGCCGGCGCCTTTCAGGAGATTCGCCCGGCCAGCGACGCCGTAGTCACCATCGACGGCATGCGCGTCACCCGCCCTGAGAACCGCATCGAGGGGGCCATCGAGGGCGCCACCATCAGCCTCCAGGACGAGGGGCGCAGCCGCATCTCCATCGAACAGCAGACCGGGCTGGCCGAAGAGAACATCCAGCGTCTGGTCGACTCGTTCAATCAGGTCCGGGCGCAGCTCAACCAGCTCTCGGACTACGACCCCGAGGCCGAGAAGGCTGGCCCGCTGCAGGGGGACCACACCCTGCGCAACCTCCTCTCGCAGCTGAGCCGGTCCCTCAACGAGCCAGTGGAGGCCCTGGACGGGGCGCCGATTTCATCGTTGGGGGATCTCGGTGTGCGCACCAACCGGGACGGCACCCTGGAACTCGGTGGCGAGCGCCTGCAACAGATGGTTGGCGAGCACTCGGAGCTGGTCACGCGCATGATGACCGACCCGGAAAGCGGGGTGATGTCGCGGTTGGAGGGGGTGCTCGACAACGCCCTCGGCCGCGACAGCGTGATCGACATGCGCACCGAGGGGGTCGAGCGCCGCCTCGACGGTATCGCCGACGATCGCGAGCGCCTCGACCGGCGCATGGAGCGGCGCGAGGAGCAGCTGCGCAGCCAGTTCTCGCGGATGGACTCGCGGGTCGCTGAACTCAATCAGACCTCGGAGTTCCTCGAGCAGCGCCTGGCGGCCATGAACAGTCGGGATTAAGCGGTCAGAAGCTTCCGGAACGGAGGTTCCGCCCTCAAGGATCATGGGTAGCAGCCGCTAAAAGGATAGAGCGCGAACCAACTACCCCCAAGAGTAGGAACGGGATATGAGCATGCATCGCGGCATAAACCAATACCAACAAGTCGGGACCTACTCCAGCACGGCCTACGCCGACCCTTACCGGTTGGTGCAGTTGCTCATGGACGGGTTCCTCGACCGAGTCGCCCAGGCCCGCGGCGCCATGGAGCGCCAGGAGATCGCCCTCAAGGGCGAGCTGATCAGCAAGTCCATCTCCATCCTGGACGGCCTGCGTTCCGGGCTCGACCACGAGCGCGGTGCCGAGATCGCCGGCAACCTCGAGGAGCTCTACACCTACATGCAGCGCCGCCTGGTGGAGGCGAACGCCCAGAACGAGGTCCAGCACCTTGATGAGGTCGCCTCGTTGATGCGCGAGATCAAGAGCGCCTGGGACGCCATCCCGCCGGAGGTGCGTACCCGCGACGCTGCCGAGGCGGCCGCCGCCCGCGGCCAGTAGGGGGGCGCGTGGGCGGCGGCAGCGCCAAGGGCGGCGACGGGCGGGCGGCGGTGGCCGCCTCGGCCCGACGCCTGCTGGAGCTGTCCCGGCAGATGCGCCGTTGCGCAGAGGCCGGGGACTGGGACGGGGTCATGGAGCGCAATGGACTGCGCCAGGCGCACGCCCGCGGGTTGCCCGAAGACCCGGACCACCCCGGCGCTGACCTGGCCCGCCGCGCGCTGGCCCAATCGCTCGAGTGCGACCGCGCGGTCCGGGCGCTGATGGAGGCCGAGCGCGATCGCCTCGGCGCCGCCTCGCGCGACGAGCAGCACCACCGCGAGGTCCAAGACGCCTACTCGCGCTGTTCCGGCTAGGAAACACCTTGCCGGCGCCTGTGTCGTTTTTTTGACGGCCTGGTTAACCCGGCGTAAACTCGCCCCCTCGCAGACAGGCGATCCGTCATCGGAGGGGAGCGTTGGTTCAGGTCCTGGTGGTCGACAGCGACGCGGAGCGCCGGTCGGGTGTCGAGACGGTGCTGCAATTCCTTGAACACGAACCCATCCCCGCCGAGGCCGGCGATGCCGGCGGCGCCGCTACCCGCCACCCTGGGCTGGCCGCGGCGCTGGTGGGCATCGACGGACAGGAGCGCGCCTGCCTGCAGCGGGTCGTCGATAGCCGGCCCGAGCTGCCCGTCTTTCTCATTGCGCCGGATGCCGATGCGCGGCGCCGTGGCGGTGATCCGCAGCACGGTGTCCTCGGGGTGCTCGATCTGCCGCTGCGTCAGGGCCAGCTCACCGCCGCCCTGCGTCAGGCCCTGAGCCACAACGTCCGCCACCGCGAGCACGGTGCCGCCGGGCGGGCGCCGCGGCTGGCCGGCGAGAGCCGCGGTGTGCAGCGGGTTACCAGCCTCATCGAGCAGGTGGCCGACACCGACGCCAGCGTGCTGATCCTCGGTGAGTCGGGCACCGGCAAGGAGGTGGTGGCGCGCAACATCCACGCGCGCTCCTCCCGTCGGGCGAGACCCTTTGTGCCGATCAACTGCGGGGCCATCCCCGCCGACCTGCTCGAGAGCGAACTCTTCGGGCACGAGAAGGGCGCGTTTACCGGCGCCATCAGCGCCCGGCAGGGCCGTTTCGAGATGGCCCAGGGCGGCACGGTCTTCCTCGACGAGATCGGGGACATGAGCATGCACATGCAGGTCAAGCTGCTGCGCGTGCTCCAGGAGCGGACGTTCGAGCGGGTCGGCTCCAACAAGCCCATCCACGCCGACGTTCGGGTCATCGCCGCCACCCACCGCAACCTCGACACGGGGATCCGGGACGGCAGCTTCCGCGAGGATCTGTTCTACCGGCTCAACGTCTTCCCCATCGAGATCCCGGCCCTGCGCGAGCGCCCCGGGGATATCCCGGTGCTCGTCGAGGAGATCATCCGGCGCATCGAGGACGAGGGGCGGGGTTCGGTGCGGGTCAGCCCGGCAGCCATGTCCTGCCTGTCGGCCTACCACTGGCCGGGCAACGTGCGTGAGCTGGCCAACGTGGTCGAGCGTCTGGCCATCCTTTGCCCCTACGGCGAGGTGGGGGTCGAAGACCTGCCCCGGAAGATCCGGGAGGCGGCCCGCGAGGAGCTGGAGGATGGCGGCGCACCTGCGGGCGCCCCGGAGCCCGTCAACGGACAGGCCGGGGTGCCGCTGCCGGCGGTGGACTGGTCCGAGGGCATCGATCTCAAGGGCCACCTGACCGAGGTGGAGCAGGAGCTGATCCGCCAGGCCCTGGAGGCCACGAATGGGGTCGTCGGTCGGGCTGCCCGGCTGCTCGGGTTGCGCCGTACCACGCTGGTCGAGAAGCTGCGCCGGCTCGACGTCGAGCGCCCCGCCTGAGCCGGCACGCTCGGGCCGCCGGTCGGCAAGCACCGACCGTCAAGCGGCAAGCGGTTGCCGGTCTTGCCGGTCGACATAACTTTGACTGCCGGTTCCGCCCGCGGCGGCGGCAGCGCCTCGCCGGCCGCGTGGAATCCGGCGTTTAGCGCACCACCCCACCCCTGGCACGCCCCTTGCTTCAGAAGGGGCCGCCGCGGGGTACCACCGCGGCGCGGATTTGCGCTGAGGGGGACAATCCATATGGGTCAGCAACGCGTGCTCGTGGTGGCCCGCGAGCCGGGCCGCCGCAGCGAGCAGCGGCGCCGCCTGGACGACGCCGGGTTCGTGACCGCCGAGGCGGAAGACACCGGCTCCGCCCACGAACTCCTGGAGCAGGGCGGGATCGCTGCCGTCGTCTGCTTCGAGGACGCCGGTGACGGGGACAACTGGCGGGTGCTTACCCGGCACCCCATGGCTCCGCCGGTGATCGTCATCTCCGCCCGCGCCGAGGTCAGCGGCGCCGTCGCCGCCATGCGCGACGGGGCGGCGGACTACGTCGCCGAGGAGGCCCCGGCCGGCGAGCTGGCTGCCGCCGTGGCCCGGGTCACCGACGCCGGTCCCGAGCTGGTGGCCGAGGATCGCAGCAGCCGTCAGCTGATGGCGCTTGCCCAGCGGGTCGCCGGCAAGGACGTCACCGTCCTGTTGACCGGTGAGTCCGGGACCGGCAAGGAGATCTTCGCCCGCTACATCCACGAGCGCTCGCCCCGTGCCGATGGCCCCTTCATCGCCGTCAACTGCGCGGCGATCCCCGAGAACATGCTCGAGGCCCTGCTCTTCGGCTTCGAGAAGGGCGCTTTCACCGGGGCCAACCGGGCCCACGCCGGCAAGTTCGAGCAGGCGCAGGGCGGCACGCTGCTGCTCGACGAGGTCTCGGAGATCGAGCCGGGGCTCCAGGCCAAGCTGCTCCGGGCCCTGCAGGAGAAGGAGATCGAGCGCCTCTGCGGGCAGACGCCGATCCCGCTCGACGTCCGCGTGCTCGCCAGCAGCAACCGCGATCTGCGCGAGGCGGTGCGCAACGGGCGCTTCCGCGAGGACCTCTTCTATCGTCTGCACGTCTTCCCGATCCATCTGCCGCCCCTGCGCGAGCGCGCCGCGGACATCATCCCGCTCGCTCGCTCCTTCGCCCAGAAGTACGCCCAGCTTGGCGGCGGCTGCGGCGCAGACTTTACCCCCGAGGCGGAACGGCTGCTCATCCAGCACCCGTGGCCGGGCAATGTCCGCGAGCTCGAGAACGTCGTCCAGCGCGCGCTGATCCTCGCCGAGGGCAGCGCCATCGATGCCGAGGCGATCCGTTTCGAGCCCGTCACCGTCAGCGCTGGCGCCGACGCTCCGAGCACCGGGGAGTCGGCGGGCGCGAGCGCTCCGGTCGCCGGGGTCGCCGCGGCGGAGGGCACCCCCGGTCCGGCGGTGCGGCCGGAGGCCGCTGCCGGCCAGGACGCCGCAGCGACCCTCGAGGAGGATCTCAAGAGCCGCGAGTACCGCCGTATCCTCGAGACGCTCGATCGGGTCGGTGGCAACCGCAAGGAGGCCGCGGCGCGGCTGGGGATCAGCAGCCGCACCCTGCGGTACAAGCTGGCGCGCATGCGTCAGGAGGGCGTCGAGATTCCCGAGCGCTCCGGGATGCTCTACGCCTACGGCAACTGAGGTCGCGCCATGTCGGATTTTCGTATCGAGCAGGCCCTCGCGGAGATGCGCGCCATCGGCGGGCAGCCGGTGCAGCAGCCGGAGCAGGACGCGCCGCCGGTGGAGGAGTTCTCGGATCTCCTGCGGGATGCCGTCGAGCAGGTCAATGAGCGTCAGGTCCAGTCGAGTGAGCTCAAGGATCAGTTCCTCCGCGGTGAGGACGTTCAGCTCACCGACGTCATGATGGCCGCCCAGAAGGCCGATGTCTCCTTCGAGGCCATGAAGGAGGTCCGCAACCAGCTCCTGGAGGCCTACCAGGAAATCGCCAACATGCAGGTGTAACGCGTGAGGGGTCGCCATGGCGGATAGCCAGGCCATGACCGAATCGAGCGGCTCCTCGCCGCCGTCGCCGCTGGACAGCGGCGGCCAGGGCGGTGCCGGAGCCGAGGCGGGTGGCTTTGCCGGCGTGGGCCGGTTCGTGCCTGAGGACTGGCGTGAGCAGCTGACCCGTGTCCTCGGCGACAACCCGCTGCGCAAGCTCGGTCTCGGCGCCGGGCTGCTGGCGGTGGCCGGGCTGGGCGTGGCGATCTTCTTCTGGGCGCAGGAGCCCGCCGAGCTGCGTACGCTCTACGCCGATCTCTCCTCGGACGACGCCGCCGAGGTCATCAACGCCCTCGAGGAGCAGGGCGTGCGCGTCGAGTTCGACGAGCGCACCGGGGATATCAAGGTTGCGGAAGGCGCCGTCCACCGGGCGCGCATTTTCCTCGCCTCCGAGGGGCTGCCGCGCGGGACCGGGTTCGGCTACGAGATGCTCGAGGAAGACCCCGGGTTCGGCGTCAGCGAGTTCATGGAGCACGCCCGCTTCGACCGCGCGCTGGAGACGGAGCTGGCGCGCTCCATCGAGACCCTGCGCGGCGTGGTCAGCGCCCGCGTCCACCTGGACGACCCCGAGGAGTCGGTCTTCGTCCGCGACCGCCGCGATGCCAAGGCGTCGGTGGTCCTCGAGCTGGACCAAGACCGGCAGCTGCCCGACCGTCAGGTGGAGGGGATCATCCACCTGGTGGCCAGCGCCGTCTCCGATCTCGAGCACGGCAATGTCAGCGTGGTCGACCACCGCGGCCGTCTGCTCACCGCCGAGGATGAGCCCACCGAGGCGACCCGTTCGGCGCAGCAGTTCGAGCTCACCCGCCGGCTCGAGGAACGCATCCAGCGCCGCGTCGAGGACATGGTCGAGCCAATCATCGGCCCGGACCGCGTCCGCGCCCAGGTCAGCGCCCGGCTCAACTTCGACGAGCGCCGCCAGATCGAAGAGCTCTTCGACCCGGAGCGCAGCGCCATCCGCAGCGAGCAGATGAGTGAGCGCAGCGGCGGGGGCGGGCAGTGGCCCATCGGCATCCCCGGTGCGCTGACCAATCAGCCGCCCGGCCCGGGGACCCTCGACGGGGAGGAGCCCGAGGGCGGGGGCGGCACGCCGTTCAGCTCCGACGAGACCCGCAACTGGGAGGTAGGCCGGACGCTGAGCGAGGTGCAGCCGGCCATTGGCGTGATCGATCGGCTGACCGTCGGGGTTCTGGTCGATCACCGCTACGTCGAGAACGAGGACGGCGAGGTGGTCCGCGAGGCCCTCTCCGACGACGAGATCCAGACCCTGGAGAATCTCGTCCAGGACGCGGTGGGCTTCGACGCCGATCGCGGCGATGCCGTGAGCGTGGCCACCGTGCCCTTCGCCGAGATCGTTGAGCCGCCGGATCCGCCCGAGGAGGTCTGGGAGCAGGAGTGGGTGCGCGACTTGATCCGGCTGGCGGTCTTTGCTGCCATCGGATTGTTGATCTACATCGTCGCCATCCGCCCGATCGTCAACCGTATGCTCGGGGGCGAGGACGAAATGGACGAGGAGCGCGGCGGGGCCGAGACCGAGGGGCTGGAGCGCCCGGCCGGCGAGAGCCTGGAGAGTCCCGGCGGTGGGCAGGAGAGCGAAGCCGCCATGCGCCTGGCGGGGATCAGCGGCGAGCAGCTCAGCGACATGCGCGAGCGCCCCTACGAGGCCAAGCTCCAGGCCGTGCTCGAGCTCGTCGAGAACGAACCGGAGCTGGCGGCCAACGCCGTCAAGGCCTGGCTCGATGAAGACGACAAGCGCAAGGGCTGATGGCGATGATGAAGGGTACCGACCGCGCCGCGGTCCTCATGCTCACCCTCGGCGAGGACGCTGCCGCCGAGATCATGCGCTACCTCGGCCCGCGCGAGGTACAGAAGCTCGGCCTGGGCATGACGCAGATCGGCAACGTCAGCCGCGAGCAGGTCGACGAGGTCCTCGACGAGTTCATCCAGACCGCCGCCGAGCAGACCTCGCTGGGGATCGGCTCCACGGACTTCATCCGCAGCACCCTGGTCAAGGCCCTGGGCGAGGAGAAGGCCGGCTCGATCATCGACCGCATCGTCATGGGCGGCACCACCCGCGGGCTGGATCAGCTCAAGTGGCTGGATCCGCGGACCATCGCCGAGATGATCCGCCTCGAGCACCCGCAGATCATCGCCATCGTGCTCTCCTACCTGGAGGCGGATCAGGCGGGGTTGGTGCTCGCCGAGATGCCCGAGCGCGTTCGCCACGACATCGTCATGCGCGTGGCCACCCTTGAGGGCATCCAGCCCCGCGCACTGCAGGAGCTCGACGAGATCATGGAGAAGCAGTTCTCCGGTCAGCAGCGCCTGAAGTCCTCGACCATCGGCGGCCTGCAGTCGGCGGCGAACATCCTCAACAACATGGACGGGCAGACCGAGACCGCCATTCTGGACAACGTCAAGGAGCTCGACGAGGAGCTCGCCGACCGCATCCAGGAGCTGATGTTCGTCTTCGAGGACCTCAAGCAGATGGACGACCGCTCCATGCAACAGGTCCTGCGCGAGATCGACACCGGCTCGCTGACCCTGGCCCTGAAGGGCGCCAGCGAGGACCTGCAGGCCAAGTTCATGAACAACCTCTCGCGCCGTGCCGGCGAGATGCTCCAGGAGGACCTGGAGGCCATGGGGCCGGCGCGTCTGTCCGACGTCGAGGCCGCACAGAAGGAGGTCCTCGCCGTTGCCAAGCGCATGGCCGACGAGGGCACCATCAACCTGGTCAGTAGCTCCGACCAGTACGTCTGAACCCCACCCCCCCGGTGCCGCTGAGCCCGGGGGCGTGTCGCAGCCGGGAGGGCGCGGATGGACAGTGGCGATCGACGCCTGCGGATCATCCCTGGAGAGTTCGCCGAGACGGCCGAGGCGTGGGAGACGCCCGACTTCGACCAGCCCGAGATCGACCGTCAGCGCCAGGCCGAGCAGGAGCAGGCCCGGCGCATCGAGCGCGAGAAGCGCCGCCGCCGTCGCGAGCGCCGCCGCCAGGCAGTGGCCGAGCGCCTGCGCCTGGAGGACGAGGCACGGCGCTCGCTGCCGACGGTCGAGGAGATCGAGGAGATCCGGGCCACGGCTCGCCGCCAGGGCCACCAGGAGGGCTACGAGGCCGGTCGTCACGAAGGCTTCCACGCCGGCTACCCCGAGGGCCTGCAGGCCGGGCAGAGCGACGGCCGGCGGGCCGGGGCGGTGCTGGTGCGCCGGCTGCGGGCCCTGCTCGATACCCTGGGCCGGCCGCTGGAGCAGCTCGATCGGGACGCCGAGGATGAGCTGCTGCACCTGGTCTTCTCCGTGGCCCGGCGGCTGGCCCTGGAGGAGCTGCGTACCGACCCGGAGCACGCCCTGGCGGCAGTGCGCCAGGCGCTGCGCGAGCTACCGGCGCAGGAGCGCGGCCTGACCATACAGGTCCACCCGGAGGAGCACGGCTTCATCACCGAGCAGCTGGGCACCGAGGTCGGCGACAAGGGCTGGTCGGTGGTGGCCGACGCCCACCTCACCCCTGGCGGGTGCATCGTCACCACCGAGACCTCTCGGGTGGACGCCACCGTGGAGCGGCGCCTGGACGCCGTCGCCGAGCAGCTGCTCGGCGACGCCCACGCCGGCGAGGGGGGCGAGGCCGTGCAGCGCAGCTATCGCGGTCGTGCCCCCGGCGCCGAGGAGGACGATACGGCGGGTGAGGCCGGTGGCGAGGGTGCCGAGGCCCCGGCCGGCGATGACGGGGGCGGTCGGTGAGCACCGTTGCTGGTCTGGCCCAGGACTGGACCGCCCGCGTGCGCCGCCGGGTCGAGCACATCGAGCCCGTGCGCCCCCCGGTGGAGGGCGTGCTGCGGCGCATGGTCGGCCTGACCCTGGAGGCCGAGGGGTGTCGGGCGCCGCTCGGGGCGCGCTGCACCATCGAGGACGGCCAGGGCGGCGTCGAGGCCGAGGTGGTGGGTTTCGCCGGAGACCGCCTCTACCTTATGCCCACCGGCGATCTGCGCGGCGTCATGCCCAATGCCCGGGTCGTGCCCCGGGGCAGCGGCGCCCAGGCCCGGGTGGGCGAGGAGCTGCTCGGCCGGGTCATCGACGGCGGCGGGCAGCCCATCGACGGCGGCGGTCCGCTTAAGGCCCGGGAGCGCACACCGCTCATGGCCGAGCCGATCAACCCCCTCGAGCGCGCCCCCATCGCCGCGCCGCTGGACGTCGGGGTGCGCTCGATCAATGCCCTGTTCACCGTTGGCCGAGGCCAGCGCATGGGCCTGTTCGCCGGCTCCGGGGTGGGCAAGAGCGTGCTGCTGGGCATGATGACCCGCTACACCACCGCCGATGTCGTGGTGGTGGGGCTGATCGGCGAGCGGGGGCGCGAGGTGCGCGAGTTCATCACCGAGATCCTGGGCCGCCACGGCCTGGCGCGGGCGGTGGTGGTCGCCGCACCGGCCGACACGTCGCCGCTTTTCCGGCTCCACGGCGCCATGCGCGCGACCAGCATCGCCGAGTACTTCCGCGACCAGGGCTACAACGTCCTGCTGCTGATGGACTCGCTGACCCGCTACGCCCAGGCGCAGCGGGAGATCGGTCTGGCCATCGGCGAGCCGCCCACCACCAAGGGCTATCCGCCGTCGGTCTTCGGGTTGCTGCCGCGGCTGGTCGAGCGCGCCGGCAACGGCGCCGACGGGGGCGGCTCGATCACCGCCTTCTACACCGTGCTGGTCGAGGGCGACGACCAGCAGGAGCCCATCGCCGACTCGGCGCGGGCCATCCTCGACGGCCACCTGGTGCTCTCGCGCAGTCTGGCCGACTCCGGCGTCTACCCGGCGGTGGACGTCGAGGCCTCGATCAGCCGCGCCATGATGGCCATCACCAACGGCGCCCACCAGAAGGCGGCGCAGCGCTTCCGGGAGCTTTATACCGCCTACCGCCAGAACGAGGATCTGATCAGCGTGGGCGCCTACCAGCGCGGCTCGGACCCGCTGGTCGACCAGGCCATTCAGTACCAGCCCCGGCTGCGCGCCTTCCTGCAGCAGGATGTGAGCGAGGCGGTGGATTTCGACGAGTCCCTGGCATCCCTGGGACGACTGACCGGTGAGGTGAGCGGATGAGCAAGGGGGCCGAGCGACTGCGCCCGGTGGAGCGGCTGACCGACCAGCGCAAGGAGCAGGCCGCCAGCCAGCTGGCCCGGGCCGAGGGGGAGCTGCGCCAGGGCGAGGCGCGCCTGGAGGAGATCCTCGAGATGCGCCAGGAGTACCGCCGCCAGCTGACCCAGGACAACGCCATCGAAGCGGCCCGCCTGCGCGATTTCAACGCCTTCCTGACGCGGCTCGACGAGGCCATCGTCCAGCAGCGCCAGCAGATCGCCCAGCAGCAGCGCCGCGTCACCCAGCTGCACAAGGAGTGGCTGCGCCGCTGGGGCGAGCACCGCACCATCGAGAAGGTCGTCGAGCGCCGCGCCGAGGCCGAGCAGGCGGCGGCTGAGCGGCGCGAGCGCCAGGAGTCCGACGAGGTGGCGCGCATGCTCTACCAGGCCATCCAGCGCGGGGATCTGCCCGGCCAGGGGGGGTAGCCCCGGGGGCGCCGTGCTGGTTCGGATCTTGCACCTGATCCGGGGACGCGTTCGTCGCCATCGCTGGAGGAAGCCGCATGCCACCCATCGACCCCGCCACGCTCGACCTCGACGCCTCGGTGCGCAAGCGCCCGGAGGGCGCAGCCCTGAACGGCGGGGGCGAGGCCGGCGGGTTCCTTGAGGCGCTGCTGGCGAGTCCCGCGCTCAAGGAGGCGGGCCTTGATGAGGCTGACCTCAAGGGGCTGCTCGATGCCCTCGGCGGCAAGCTTGACGGCGAGGCCTTGCCGCTGGACGGCGAGGCACTGCCGGCCGAGCTGGAGGAGGTGGCGCCGGACCTGGATGAGCTCTCCGAGAAACTGCAGGCCGTCATGGACGCCCTGGCGGGGATGGGCGAAGGGGACGCCGAGCAGGCCTTGGCGGAGCTCGACCCGGCGCTGCTCGAAGAGCTGGGCAACGCCGACCCACAGGAGCGTTCCAGCAAGCTCCAGGCGCTGCTGGAGGGCGAGACGGACAAGCTCGAGCGCCTTGAGGCGTGGCTGGAGGGCCAGCGTCAGCTGGCTGCCGAGCGTGCCGAGGTCCTGCAGGCGCTGGCCGAGCTGGAGGACGAGGGGCTCTCGGGCAAGGAGCTGGTGGCCGCGCTCCAGGAGCGCCTGGCCCATCTCGACGGTGCCGGTCTGGCCGCGGAACCCGCCGAAGAGCAGGTCGAAGAGCAGGCCGGGGAGGGTGGCCTGGCCGCCATTGCGGCCGCCACCACCGCGATGCTCTCCGGAGTCGGGGGGAGCGATGACGCCGAGGGCGCGCGCCAGGGCGCCCTCGGCGACCAGATCGCCCGGGAGCTGCGCGCCGGCGGTTTGCTTAACGCCGTCTCCGGCGGGCTGGACCCCGCCGGCGGCCAGAGCCCCGGTGGCCAGGGCGGGCAGACCGGCAGCGGTGAGCGGGGCGCCGCCGCCGAGGCGCTGCTGCAGGCATTGCAGTCGGGCCAGCGCGGTCGGGACGAGGGCGCCGCTCGTGGCGAGTTCAGCGGACTGCTGGCTGCCGCCCAGGGGCTGGAGGGCAGTCAGCGCGGCGGCGGCCTGCAGTTCACCGTGCAGCAGCCGGTGGGTCAACAGGGTTTCACCCCCGCTGTGGGCGAGCGGGTGGTGTGGATGGTCAACGAGAATGTCCAGCAGGCCCGGCTGCAGCTCAATCCGCCCGGCCTCGGCCCGCTGGACATCCAGGTCAACGTCGGTGACGAGCGCACCACGGTGAACATCACCACGCACAACGCGGCCACCCGCGAGGCCCTGGAGCAGGACCTGGAGCGGCTCAAGCAGTTCCTGGCCGACCAGGGTCAGGGGGAGGTGGACGTGAATATCTCCCAGGGCGACGGCGGTGACGACGAGACCGATCCCGACGGCGGTGAGTCCCTGCAGGCCGCCGAGTCAGAAGGCGAGGACGCCGGGGAGGCCGCCGCAGCCGGCAGTAGCGGCCGCGGGCTGATCGACCACTACGCCTGAAGCCGCCCGGCAAGCAGGCGCAGCGGCGCCACGGCCGCCGCGATGCCCACCAGGACCGTGGCAAAGGGCAGATCCAGCGCCATGGCGGTGACGAACGCCGCGGTGTAGATCGCAGCGGCCAGCCCCGCCGCCCAGGCCACGGCGCGCCGCCATCCGCCCGCCAGGGCGAAGGCCAGCCAGGCCGGGATGAAGACCAGGGCGAAGGCGGCCATCACCCCCATCACCAGCGCCGTGATCGCCACTACCGCCGCGGCGATCAGATCGAAACCGAGCGTCACCGGCCACAGCGGCTTGCCGTTGGCGGCGTCGTGGCCGGGGAAGAGCTCGTGGCGCAGCAGCCGGCGCGAGATGATCGGCAGGAGCACGGCGGCGGCACCGGCGACGATCAGCGTCGCCCACAACTCCTCGGCACCGACGAAGTAGAGCTGCCCCTCCATCAGGTTCTCGCCGAGGAGCTTGGCGTGGTAGGTCATCGAGGCGCCGAGCATCATCGCCGCCCAACCGAAGAGGATCAGCCAGGCGTAGACGTCGTTGCCGGTTCGGTGCAGGGCGCCCTTGATCGCCACCGCCACGGCGCTCGCCGCCAGGGCCGCGACCAGCGGCGGGGCGCCGAGCAGCAGGCCCGCCACGCCGCCGGCGCCGGCCAGGTGGGCGAAGCCCAGGGCGGCCAGCCACTCGCCGCGCAGGCGCAGGTAGAGCCCGACCACCGCCACCGCCACGGCGGCGGTCAGCCCGGCGAAGAACGGCAGACGGAACAGGGGGTCGAAGAGCAGTTCCATTACGCGGCCGTCTCCGTTCGCTGCAGATGCCCGCCCGGCTCCAGGGTGACCACCCGGTGGCAGACCTGGCGGATGAAGTCGGCGTCGTGGCTGATCACCAGCGCCCCGCGCCCGGCGTCCAGGCGATTCAGCCCCTCGATGAGCAGCTGCCGGCCGCGGGCGTCCAGGTTGTTGGTGGGTTCATCGAGGAGCACCAGGGCCCCGGGGTGGCCGAGGACGGACCAGACCAGTAGGCTCTGGCGCTGCCCGCCGCTGAGGCGGTCGATGCGCCGGCGCAGTAGCGGCTGCAGCGGCTCGGGCAGGGTGGCGGGGTCGGCGCCCATCAGCGTCAGGAGCTCGTCGCCGCGCAGCGGTAGCTCGCCGCCCTGGTACGGGGCCTGGGACTGGCACGCGATGCCGGCGCCGGCAGCCGTTTTGGCCTGGCCGCCGAAGCGCTGCGCCTGGCCGGTGAGGACACTGAGCACCGTGCTCTTGCCGCAGCCGTTGGGGCCGGCCAGGCCGATCACCTCGCCGGGGTGGACCTGCAGAGAAACCGGGCCGACCACCGGCTCGCCGTAGCCAGCCCGCAGCTGTTCGATCTCGAGAAGCGGTTGCGCCACGAGATGGATCCTTGTCGTGGGGAAGAACGACCCGGGCGGGACCGTGCCCCGTCCGGGTCGCGTCATGGTAAGGGGCGCGGTACCGGCTGGCCAGCCGGTACCGCCGGGTCGGCTCAGGAGGCCGGCGAGGCGATGGCCTCAACCAGCTCGTCGATGACCGCGAAGTAGTCGTCGGCATCGCCGTCCACCGGGACCTGGGTGGGCAGACTGTAGTAGGACCAGCCCAGCTCCCGCTCGATGAACCGGGCCCCGTCCGCCGGCTGGAAGTCGGCGAAAAGCGTTACGCCCCGCTCGTCCGCCAGCTCATTGACCAGCCGCCGCAGGTGGCGGGCGGTGGGCGGTACGCCGGGCAGCGGCTCCAGGTAGCCGTGCAGGGGCACGTCCAGGCGGTGCACCAGATAGTCGATGTCCGCGTGGAAGACCAGCACCCCGGGGGCGTCGGCGACGCGCTCCTCCCAGCCGGGCAACCGCTCTTCGACGGCGGCCTGGAAGTCATCGGCGTTGCTGTAGAAGTGCTCGGCGTGTTCCGGGGCCAGGTCGCCCAGCCGCGAGGCCAGGGCCTGGCCTACCTCGGCCATGCGGACGGGGTCCAGGTAGACGTGGGGGTTGCCTGCCGGGTGGACATCACCCCGGGCGCGGTCGGCGTGACCGGTCTGGCCGATCAGCTCCACCTGGGCGGCGGCCTCGAAGTAGCCGTCCTGACCGATCTGCACGTCCGGGTTGTTGGCGCCGCGGATGGCGGCGGGCAGCCAGCCCTCCTCCAACTCGGCGCCCACCGAGACCACCAGGTCGGCCCCGCGCAGGGCGGCCATCATCGACGGACGCGCCTCCAGGTAGTGGGCGTCCCGGTCCGGCGGGGCCATGTTGGTGACCTCCACATGATCGCCGCCGACCTGCTGGGTGATCATGGCCATGTTGGTGGTGGTCGCGGCCACCTGCAGCCGCTCCGCCGCGGCGGGGCCGGCGGCGAGGGCGGTGGCGAGGACCGCGGTGGCAAGGATGCGCTTGAACATCATTCGACTCCCTTTTCGATGGCGGCGCGGCGCGCTCAGAACGGATGGGCGCCGTGGGCGCCGAGGCTCAGGTTGTACTGGAGCATCGCCTGCCAGGCGTCTTCCCCGTGGTCGTGTCCGTGCCCATGCCCATGCCCAGCGCCACCGGCGAAGTCGGAGTAGTTGACCTGAGCCCGGATGTACGAGAAGTGCGACGGGTAGAAGGTCACGTTGGCCGCGTAGCGGTAGCTGGTGTCTAGGGCCTCGATCTCATCGTGCCCGAAGGCGTCGTTGGTGATGCCCAGGGCTTCGGCGCGCAGGCCGGTCCGCCAGCGCGGGGCGATGCCGTAGACCGCCTGGAGATAGAGGCCGTCCTGCTTGCTGGTGCCGGCGTATTCGAAATCTCCGTCGTCATAAAAGTCGGCTTCGATGTTCCGGTAGAAGTACTCGCCCTGTACGGTCCAGTCGCCCTGGCCCTTATAACCACCGGCGTCGTAGCGATAGATCGCGTCGAGGCCGGCGAACCAGCTGTCGCCGTCCCAGGCGTCCTCCTCGTCGTCGATATCGCCCTTCTGGAAGGCACGGGCGTAGCCTGCGGATGCCCCAAACTGCGCGTTGTGATTGTAACCGAGGTTCGGTCCCCACTTGGCGAAGGCGGTCCCGAGGCGCGGGCCGGAGACATCGTCGAAGCCGTGGTCGTGCCCCTCGTACGGGGCGATTCCGCTGCTCTCACCTTGCAGAGTCTCGACACCGAACTTCAGGTAGGTGCGGGTGGGCGCCAGCCAGTTGAGCTGCACGCCGGTCTCCTGGATGCCGTGGTCGCCGAAGAGGTGCTCGCTGACCAGCGGGCGGTCCACGAAGTCCCACTCGTGGGGGTGCTGGCTGTTGATGTAGCCGGTGTCGGAGAGGAACCGGCCGGCCTTCACCTGCAGGCCCCAGGGCAGGCTGCGGGTGGTGAAGTACGCCTCCTCCAGGTCGATGTGGTCGGTGCCCTCGATGACCAGCATCGCGAAGGCGTCGAAATACGGGTCCACCGAGGCCTCGAAGGCGATCTCCGTCTCGCGCAGCTGGAAGCCGTCCTCGATCCCGTGGGCGTGGTCGTGGCCGTGACCGTGGCTGTGGCCCATGCCGAAGCCGCCGGGGTCATCGACGTGGCCGGAGAACTCGTTGCCGTACACGCCGTCCAAGATCACGGAGATGGACGGGTTCATCAGTGTGCCGGCGCCGATCTGCTCGCTGGAGGCGGTGGCCCGCTGCATCGGGCCGGGGTCGGCGCTGACGGTGGGTTCCGGTCCCTGCTCGACGGTGGGTTCGTCGGTGGGCGACTGGGCGTGGGCACTGCCGAGCAGCAGGGCTGCGCCGCCCAAACCGGTGGCCAGCAGGGCCGATCGGCGCCATTGGGCGTGGTATCGTGACATGTTCGGGCTCCCCTGGATTGAGTGACGCGCCGGGCGGTTGTGGCCGCTGTCGCGCTGCTGTGGTCAAGTTCCCGGCGCTGGTGGCCGATAGCACAAGAGAGTCCACAGCGGCCGCCTCCGGCGTCCAGTGCAATCTAGTTGCAAATGCAACAAGGCGTCAACAGGCGTCGCCGGCGGGTGATGCGGTAGCATGGGGAGTCGGCAGCAGCAGCGCCGGCGTCACGGCACAGTCAGTGCATTGATAGGGCACGGGGAGGCATACCAGTGCCGAAGATTGTCTACATATTCATGGGGATCATGGCGTTGATGATGGTCGTGACCATGGGCACCGTGGGGGCCCTGGCGTTCGGCTACATCACGCCGCCGGGCATGCATGCGGACGCAGAGCCCGACCTGGGGGATCCGCAGTACCTCAAGCTGGAGCCGCCTTTGACCGTCAATTTCGAGCGGGGTCAGCGGATCAGCTACCTGCAGGCCGAGGTCGAGGTCATGGCGCGCACCGACCAGGCGCTCGAGGGCGTGGAGCGGCACATGCCGGTGATCCGCAACAACCTGCTGATGCTCTTCGCTGATCAGAGCTTCGAGGCGCTCAACACCCGGGCCGGGCGCGAGGATCTGCGGCACGCCTCGCTCGAGGAGATCAACGACATCCTCGATGAGCGCGGGATCGAGGGCGAGGTCGAAGCGGTCTACTTCACCAGTTTCGTAATGCAGTAGCGGGCGGTCGTCATGTCGCAGCAGGATATCCTCAGCCAGGACGAGATCGACGCGCTCCTCCACGGGATCGACGACGGCGACGTCGACACCGAGGACGAAGAGGATACCGGCGAACTCCGGCCGTACACCTTTACCGCCGAGGAGCGCATCGTCCGGGGCCGGATGCCGACCCTGGAGATGATCAACGAGCGCTTCGGGCGGCTCTTTCGCATCGGCCTGTTCAACATGCTCCGCCGCACGCCGGAGGTCTCGGTCACCGGCGTGGAGATGATGAAGTTCGGCGAGTACGTCCACACCCTGTTCGTCCCCACCAGCCTGAACATCATCCGCGTGCCGCCGCTGCGCGGCTCCGGTCTGTTCGTGATCGACCCCAAGCTGGTCTTCCTGGTGGTGGACAACTTCTTCGGCGGCGGCGGGCACTTCTACCTCAAGGTGGAGGGGCGCGAGTTCACGCCCACCGAGCAGCGGGTTATCCGGCTGATGCTCGATCAGGCCTTCGACGACCTGCGCGAGGCGTGGAACCCGGTGCTCGGCGTGGACTTCGAGTACGTGAACATGGAGGTCAACCCGCAGTTCGCCAACATCGTCAGCCCCACCGAGGTGGTCGTCGTGAGCAAGTTCCACGTCGAGCTCGACGGCGGCGGTGGCGACATCCACGTGACCCTGCCGTACACCATGGTCGAGCCGATCCGCGAGATCCTCGACGCCGGCGTGCAGTCCGATCGCAACGACGTCGATGACCGCTGGGCCAAGGCGCTGCGCGAAGAGATGAAGACCGCTCCGGTGACCATGCACAGTACCCTGGCGCGCTCGGAGATCACCCTGCGCGATCTGATGCACCTCAAGGCCGGGGATGTGATCCCCATCGAGATGCCCGAGCGGGTGGTGGTCGAGGTCGAGGAGGTGCCGGTCTTCTACGGTACCTATGGGGTGTGCGAGGGCCATGCGGCGCTGCGCATTGACGAGAAGGTGCAGGCGCCGGAGCGCGAGACACTGCTGCCGGAGCGCGACCAGGTCCGCCGCGAGGAGCGCGAACGGGACGAGGAGCCGGTTCAGCAGCGCATCAACCGGCTCACCGCCGAGCAGCGCAGCGGCGCCGAGGAGTCCCACGAGGCGCCGGAGCGCCCCCAGAGCAGCCAGAGGGTGGATGAGTCATGAGTGACGAGAACGACCGGCCGTCGGCCGATGACGACTGGGCCGACGCCCTGGCCGAGCAGAAGGGGCAGGGCGAGCAGGAGGGAGAGCACATCGACGACGAGGCCCTGGCCGAGGAGTGGGCGGCCGCCATGGAGGAGGGCGCCGAGGCCACCGAGACGGCCGGTTCGGGCGGTCGGGAGAGCGGCCAGTCCGGCGCTGCCGAAAAAGGCGGCGGCGGCCGATCGGTGGATCTGGACGAGTTCGATCCGGCCGCCACGCGCGCCGCCGGCGAGGATGACCAGAACATCGATGTCATCCTCGACATCCCGGTGACGCTGTCCATGGAGATTGGCCGGACGCAGATCAGCATCCGCCACCTGCTCCAGCTCAACCAGGGCTCGGTGGTGGAGCTCGACCGCCTGGCCGGCGAGCCCCTGGACGTGATGGTCAACGGCACGCTGATCGCCCACGGCGAGGTGGTGGTCGTCAACGAGCGCTTCGGCATCCGCCTGACCGACGTCATCAGCCCGGCCGAGCGGGTGAAGAAGCTGCGCTGATGGCCCCTCGATCGCGCTCGTGGGTGACGTTCCTCCGGCGCTCGCGCCTGGCGGGGGCGGCGCTGGGCGTCAATCTGCTGGCGTTCTCGGCGCCGGCGGTGGCCGAGACCGTCCCCGGGGTCGAGGCCGAGGCCATCGTCCGGGTGATTGTCGCCCTGTTGGTGGTGCTGGCGGTGATTGTCGGGCTCTCCTGGCTGCTCCGGCGCTTCGGCGGCGGGGCCGTGGGCGGCACCGGGGCCATGCGTGTGCTCGGCTCGCTGCCGGTGGGCCAGCGCGAGCGCGTGGTGCTGGTTCAGGTGGGGGAGACCCAGCTGCTGCTCGGTGTAGCGCCCGGGCGGGTACAGACCTTGCATATACTGGAAACCCCAGTGACCGGCGTCGGCGGCGAGGCCGACGGCGGGCAGGGCGGCCCGTTCGCGGCGCGGCTGCGTCGCTTGATGCAGCAATCCAATCAGCAGTAGTCCATGCCCACACTCCGTATTCTGCTTCTCGTGGCGTTGTTTCTTTGCCCGGTGCTGGCCTACGGCCAGACCGGGCTGGAGGCGCTGACCATCGAGGAGACCGAGGACGGGCAGACCTGGAGCCTCAGCGTCCAGGTCCTCGTCCTCATGACCCTGCTGACGCTGCTGCCGGCGATGGTGCTGATGATGACCGCCTTTACGCGGATCATCGTCGTCCTTGCCATCCTGCGCCAGGCGCTCGGCACCGCCTCGACGCCGTCGAACCAGGTGCTCATCGGGCTGGCCCTGTTCCTGACCCTGTTCGTGATGATGCCGGTCTTCGACGAGATCAACGAGACCGCGCTGCAGCCGTACATGGCCGAGGAGATGAACGCCGAGCAGGCGCTGGAGCAGGCCAGCGAGCCGATGCGCGAGTTCATGATCCGCCAGACCCGCGAGGACGACATCGCCCTGTTCCTGCGCATCGCCGACTACGGCGAGGTGGACAGCCCGGACGACGTGCCCATGTCGGTGCTGATCCCGGCATTCATGACCAGCGAGCTGAAGACCGCCTTCATCATCGGCTTCGTGCTCTATCTGCCGTTCCTGGTCATCGACCTGGTGGTGGCCAGCACGCTGATGTCCATGGGCATGCTGATGCTCTCGCCGATGATCATCTCGCTGCCGTTCAAGATCATGCTCTTCGTCCTGGTCGATGGCTGGTCACTGGTGATGGGCACCCTGGCGTCCAGTTTCTTCCTGTGACCGCCCGGGTGCCCCGCCGGGCGGCAAGACCTTGCCGCCGGCGGCAATGGCGGGGCGCCGAACGGCAAAAAGCTGCCGGCCCGGCCGGAGCCGGTCGGCCGGTGCCGGCCGCTAGCGGCAAGCCTTTAATGGAGGTTGTCTATGACACCCGAGCGGGCGATTCAGCTGGGCACGGACGCGCTCACCGTGGCCACGCTCCTGGCCGGGCCGATCCTGTTGGCGGCGCTGATCATCGGCCTGATCGTCGGCATGTTCCAGGCGGCCACGCAGATCAACGAGCAGACCCTCTCCTTCGTGCCCAAGCTCGCCGGCTTGGCGGTGGTGCTGTTCCTGCTCACGCCGTGGATGACCCAGGTCCTGACCGACTTCACCGAGGGGCTCATCCGCAGCATCCCGGAGATCCTGCGCTGAATGGAGATCAGCAGCGCCGAAGCGGCCGCGTGGGTGGGTACCTTCATGTACCCGCTGATGCGCATCGGGGCGGCGGCCCTGGTGGCGCCGGTGTTCGGCAACGACATGATCCCGCTGCAGGTGCGGGTGTTCATCGGCGTGGCCCTGACCATCGCCGTGCTTCCGGCGGTGGGCGAGGTGCCCCCGGTGGATCCGCTCTCGGCGGACGGTCTGCTGATCGCCGTCCAGGAGGTGCTGGTGGGGCTGACCATCGGCATGATCCTGGCCCTGGCGCTGAACACGGCGGTGATCGCCGGTGAGAGCATTGCCCTGGCCATGGGGCTGGGTTTTGCCACCATGGTGGACCCGCAGACGGGCATGTCGGTGCCGGTGATCTCCCAGCTGCTGCTGACCATCGTCACGCTGCTCTTCCTCGCCGTCGGCGGGCACCTGATGCTGATCCAGCTGCTGGCAGACAGCTTCGCGGCGGTGCCTATCGGCGAGATCGCCCTGGATCGGGACGTGTTCTGGGGTGTCGCGGCCTGGGGGACGCAGATGTACGCGGGTGCCGTACTCATCGCGCTGCCGCTGGTCACCGTCCTGCTGGTCATCAACCTCTCGCTGGGCGTGATGACCCGCGCCGCGCCGCAGATGAACGTCTTCTCCGTCGGTCTGCCGCTGACCATCCTGGTCGGCGGCGTCCTGATGCCCATCCTGGTCCTGCCGGCGCTGCCGGCGCGCATGGCCATGATGTGGAGCGAGGCGTACAACACCATCGGATCGTTGCTCGGTACACCGGGGATCGGGGGGTAGGCCGTGGCCCAGGAGAGCGAAGACGGGCAGGAAAAAACCGAGGATCCGACCCCGAAACGGCGCGAGGAATCGCGCAAGAAGGGGCAGATCCCGCGCTCGCGGGAGCTGACCACCATGCTGGTGCTGCTGGTGGCCGCCGGCGCGCTGCTGGCGCTCGGTCCCTTCATGGGCGGTCAGCTGACGTCGCTGCTCGAGTGGTCATTCACCATTGATCGTAGCCACATCTACGATCCGGGGATCCTCATCGAGCGGCTGCACGAGGCGCTCGGGCGGGGGTTGCTCACGGTGCTGCCGTTCATCGCCGTGATGCTGCTCGCCGCGCTGATCGCCCCCACCGCCCTGGGCGGGTGGAGTTTCTCCTTTCACCCGATGCAGCCCAAGCCCGAGAAGCTCAGCCCCATCAAGGGGTTTCAGCGCATGTTCGGGACCAAGGCGGCGGTGGAGCTGGGCAAGGCCCTGGGCAAGGTGCTGGTCATCGGCGGCACCGCCGTCGGGCTGTTTGTCCTCTTCTGGGACAACTTCTACACCATGAGCCGGGCCCCCCTCGAGCCCTCCATGGCCGAGGGCATGCGGCTGTTCTACATCTTCTTCTTCCTGCTGGCACTGTCGATGCTGGTGGTGGTGGCCATCGACATCCCCTACCAGATCTACGACCACACCCAGAAGATCCGCATGACCCGCCAGGAGGTTAAAGAGGAGTTCAAGCAGACCGAGGGCAAGCCGGAGGTCAAGCAGCGGGTTCGCGAGCAGCAGCGGGAGATGACCAACCGGCGCATGATGGAGCAGGTCCCCGATGCCGATGTGGTCATCACCAACCCGGCCCACTACGCCGTGGCGCTCAAATACGATCAGTCGTCCATGCGTGCGCCCACGGTGGTGGCCAAGGGCGCCGACCTGCTTGCTGCGCGCATCCGCCAGATCGCCGAGGAGAACGACATCCTGATCTTCCAGGCCCCGCCGCTGGCACGGGCCTTGTATCATTCCGCCGATCTGGACCAGGAGATCCCGGGCGCGCTCTACTTCGCCGTCGCCCAGGTGCTGGCCTACGTCTACCAGTTCCAGGCCGCGCAGCGCCGCGGCTGGACGCCGCCGCAGCGGCCCGAGCCGGAGGTTCCGTCGGGCTACGACGCCGGCGGCGGTGCACCATCCGATGAGCCAGGAGGGGATAGCCGCCGATGAATTCGGCCATCGCCGATCAGATCCGCAGCCTCGGCTCCCGGGGGCTGGGTACGCCGCTGCTGGTCATTGCCCTGTTGGCGATGATGATCGTGCCCCTGCCGCCGCTGGCGCTGGACATGCTGTTCACCTTCAACATCGTCCTGTCGCTGTCGATCCTCCTGGTCACCGTCTACATCATGCGGCCGCTGGAGTTCGCGGTTTTCCCGACGATCCTGCTGGTGGCCACGCTGCTGCGCCTGGCGCTGAACATCGCCTCGACGCGGATCATCCTCCTCGACGGTCATACCGGCACCGACGCGGCGGGCAACGTCATCCAGTCGTTCGGCGAGTTCGTCGTTGGCGCCAACTACGTGGTCGGCTTCGTGGTCTTCGCCATCCTGGTGATCATCAACTTCGTCGTGGTCACCAAGGGCGCCGGGCGCATCTCCGAGGTCTCGGCGCGCTTCACCCTGGATGCGCTGCCCGGCAAGCAGATGGCCATCGACGCCGACCTCAACGCCGGGATCATCAGCCAGGAGGAGGCGCGCAACCGGCGCCAGGAGGTGGCGCAGGAGGCCGACTTCTACGGCTCCATGGACGGTGCCGCCAAGTTCGTCCGCGGTGACGCGATCGCCGGCATCCTGATCCTGCTGATCAATATCGTCGGCGGGCTGATCATCGGCATGACCCAGCACGGCATGCCGGCCGACGAGGCCGCCCGCAACTACACCCTGCTGACCATCGGCGACGGCCTGGTGGCGCAGATCCCCTCGCTGGTGCTCTCCAGCGCGACGGCCATCCTGGTCACCCGCCGCTCGGATACGCGGCGGATGACCGACGACATCATGGAGCAGCTGTTCAGCAACCCGCGGGTGCTCTGGGTCGTCGCCGGGATCATCGGCCTGCTTGGTCTGGCGCCGGGGCTGCCGCCGGTGCCGTTTCTCTTCTTCGCCGGGCTGTGCGCGCTGGGGGCGTGGTACGCCGGCAGGCGCGAGGCCGAGGCGGCCGCCGCGGCTCAGCAGCCGGCGGCATCCGAGCAGGCCGATGCCGAGCGGGAGGACCCCGAGCAGAAAGAGCTCACCTGGGACGACGTGCCCCCGGTGGACCCGGTGGGCCTGGAAGTGGGTTACGGCCTGATCCCGCTGGTCGACCGCAATCAGGGCGGGCAGCTGCTGACCCGGATCAAGGGGGTGCGCAAGAAGCTCTCCCAGGACCTGGGTTTCCTGGTCCAGCCGGTGCACATCCGCGACAACCTCGATCTGGGACCCAACGTCTACCGGGTCAGCATCCACGGCGTACCCGTGGCCGAGGGCGACGTGCAGCCCGGCCGCGAGCTGGCCATCAACCCCGGGACGGTCCACGGCGAGCTCTCCGGGACGCCGACCAAGGATCCGGCCTTCGGTCTCGACGCGGTGTGGATCGAGCCGTCGCAGCACGATTACGCGCAGACCCTGGGCTACACGGTGGTGGACGCCAGCACGGTGATCGCCACCCATCTCTCCCAGGAGGTGCAGCGCAACGCCCATCAGCTCTTCGGCCACGAGGAGGCGCAGA
Organism: Halorhodospira halophila; assembly: GCF_016653405.1. NCBI lineage: Bacteria > Pseudomonadati > Pseudomonadota > Gammaproteobacteria > Chromatiales > Ectothiorhodospiraceae > Halorhodospira > Halorhodospira halophila. Next base: position 6,082 of record NZ_NHSN01000009.1, on the reverse strand, counting down.
AGCTGCTCGACATGCTCGGCCAGAGCCAGCCCAAGCTGGTCGAGGAGCTGGTGCCCAACACCCTGAGCCTGTCCACGATGGTCAAGGTGCTGCAGAATCTGCTCGAGGAGGGCGTGCCCATCCGGGACATGCGCTCCATCGTCGAGGCGCTGGCCGAGCACGGGCAGAAGACCAAGGACCCGGGGCAGCTGACTCAGCACGTGCGCGAAGCGCTCAGCCGCATGATCGTCCAGGAGATCGTCGGCATGCAGCGCGAGGTGCCGGTGATCACCCTGGAGCCGCAGCTGGAACAACTCTTGCTTAATTCCGTGCAGGGTGCCGGGGACGGGGGCGGCGGCATCGAGCCCGGGCTGGCCGAGCGCATGCAGCGCTCGATCGCCCAGGCGGCGGAGCGTCAAGAAGCCGCCGGTCAGCCCGCCGTATTGCTGACGTCACCGCCGCTGCGCCACTGGCTGCGGCGGCTGTCCCGCAACGTGGCGTCGGGGCTTTACGTCCTGTCCTACAACGAGGTCCCGGATGACCGGCAGGTGCGCATCATCGCCAACGTCGGTCAGGGGCAGGAGGAATCGGGCAAGCAGGGGTAACGCACCATGCGAATCAAGCGAATCTTCGCCGCCAATACCCGCGAGGCGCTGCGCAAGGTCAAGGAGCAGCACGGCCCGGATGCCGTGGTGATCTCGTCGCGCAATGTCGACGGCGGCGTCGAGGTGATCTCGGCGGTGGACTACGACGAGCGCGCCGTTCAGGCGGCGGCCCGCGCGCAGGATCCGCGGGCCGCCGAGATCCCGCCCCTGGACGGCTCGCCGGGCCCGCGCCCCGGTGAGCCGGACCTGCCCGCCGCCGAGGACGAGCCGTCCGGGCAGGCGGAGCCGGCCGAGGATGAGGCCGGCCGTGCTCGCGAGGCGGCACTGGCCCGCCTGCGCAGTCTGCGCGCCGGTGGTGCGGTGGCCGACGACGCCCTGCCGCAGCGTGAGGGGGGCGGCCCGTCCCGCGGGCGGCCGCGCATCGACACCGGCGCGGCGGAGCGGGCCCGTGCCAACGCGGCCGCCCATCGCAGTTCCGGCCAGGAGCGCAGCGGCGCCGGCGGCGGCGAGCGCCGCGAGCCGCGTATCGATCTGCGCGTCGGCGGCGCCGACGAGGACGCCGAACTCTTCGACGCCCTCAGCCGCGAGCACCAGGAGGTGGAGCGCAAGCGCGCCGAGCAGCCGCGACGCGAGCCGGCCTCCCGGCCGGCGCGTGGTCGGGGCGGGGCGGCCAGCGGCGGCGAGCCCGGTGGCGACCGGGGCCAGGGGCTCGGCGGGGTCGAGCACGCCGCCGCCATGGGGGCCGCCGCCGAGGCGGCCAGCGCCGGCAACCAGGAGGGCCCGTCTACCGGGGGTGGCTCCGGTGCGAGCCGCCGTCGCGTCGAGGAGGAGCCGGCCTTCCAGGAGATGCGCGAGGAGATCCGCACCCTGCGCAGCCTCTTCGAGAACCAGCTCTCGCTGCTCGAGTGGAACCGCATGGGTCACCGCCACCCGGCCCGAGCCACGGTGATCAAACGGCTCACGGATCTCGGCATGGGCACCGAAGTCAGCCGCAAGCTGGCCGATCACATTGGCGGCGACGAGAACCCCGACACCGCCTTCCGCAAGGCGCTGGCCCTGATCGCCCGGCACCTGCCCATCGCCGGCGACGAGATCGTCGACCGCGGCGGGGTCTACGCCCTGGTCGGCCCCACCGGCGTCGGCAAGACCACCACGGTGGCCAAGCTGGCGGCGCGCTACGCCCTGCGCCACGGCCGCGAGCAGGTGGCACTGGTGAGCACCGACAACTACCGGGTCGGCGCCCAGGACCAGCTGCTGACCTACGCCCGCATCCTCGATGTGCCCGTCTACACCGCCACCAACCGCCATGAGCTGCGGACCATCGTCGACGATCTGATGGACCGCGGCCTGGTGCTCATCGACACCGTGGGCATGAGCCAGCGCGACGTGCGTCTGGCCGAGCAGTTCAAGACCCTGGGCAGCGCCGAGGGGCTGGTGAAGACCTACCTGGTGCTCTCAGCGGCCACCCAGATGGCGACGCTGACCGAATCGGTCAGCGCCTTCGCCGGCGCCGAGCCGGTGGGCTGCATCTTCACCAAGGTCGACGAGGCCTCCAGCCTGGGCGGGGCGATGACCTGCGCCCTGCGCACCAAGCTGCCTATCGCCTATCTGGCCGTGGGGCAGCGGGTGCCGGAAGACCTTCAGGCGGCCAGGGGTGATACACTCGTGCACCGGGCGTGTGCGCTGCTGGACGAGCACGTTCAGGAGGCCGACGAGGAAGCCCTGGCATTGGCTCTCGGTGGGGGAGGCGCATGTTCCTGACAGAGCCAGGCCTCGATCAGGCGGCGGGGTTGCGCAGGATGGCGAAAACCAGACCGGTCAAGGTGGTCGCCGTCACCGGCGGCAAAGGCGGGGTCGGCAAGACCAACGTCTCCGTGAATCTGGCCACTGCGCTCAGTCGCATGGGCCAGGAGGTGATGCTCTTCGACGCCGATCTGGGGCTGGCCAACGTCGACGTGGCCCTGGGCCTGTCGCCCAAGCTCAACCTCTCCCACGTGCTCGCCGGCGAGGCGAGCCTCGATGAGGTCCTCGTCGAGGCCCCCGGCGGCTTTACCATCGTGCCCGCCTCTTCGGGCACCCAGCGCATGGCCGAGCTCACCGCCGCCGAGCACGCCGGGCTGATCCGCTGCTTCAGCGAGCTCCAGCGCGAGGTGGATGTGCTGCTCGTCGACACCGCGGCGGGCATCTCCGAGAGCGTGGTCAGCTTCGTGCGCGCCTGCCGCGAACTGGTCATCGTCGCCTGCAATGAGCCCTCGTCGATCACCGATGCCTACGCCCTGATCAAGGTCCTCAACCGCTACGGGGTCGAGCGCTTCCACCTGGTCGCCAACCGCGTGCGCAGCCGCCGCGAGGGGCAGATGCTGCACCAGAAGCTGGCCGTGGCCACCGAGCGCTTCCTCGACCTGAACCTGGACTTCATCGGCGCCATCCCGGAGGATGATCGCCTACGCCGGGCGGTGCAGAAGCAGCAGCCGGTGGTCGAGACCTACCCGAACAGCCCCTCGGCGCGGGCGTTCGGTGATCTGGCGCGGCGAATCGACGCGTGGCCGACCCCCTCGGGGGCCACCGGGAACCTGGAGTTCTTCGTCGAGCGACTGATCGAATACAGCAGCATGGGGGGAGAGGTGACCTGATGAATGGTCACGCGATGTACACCGCGGTGGCACAGCAGGGCGACGAGGATCTGGTCACCCGCCACGCCTCGCTGGTCAAGCGGATCGCCCACCATCTGGCCAGCCGCCTGCCGCCGAGCGTGCAGCTCGAGGACCTGATCCAGGCCGGTATGATCGGCCTGCTCGAGGCGGCGCGCCAGTACGACTCCTCCCAGGGGGCGAGCTTCCAGACCTACGCCGGCATCCGCATCCGCGGCGCCATGCTCGACGAGATGCGCCGGCTCGACTGGACGCCGCGTTCGGTCCACCGCAAGGGCCGCGAGGTGGCCGAAGCCATCCGCAGCATCGAGCACCGGACCGGGCGGGATGCCCGCGACCACGAGGTGGCCGAGGCCCTGGGGATCTCGGTGGCGGAATACCACAATATCCTGCAGGATGTGTCCTCGGCGAAGGTCTTCAGCATCGACCAGGAGGATCCGGGCACCGGCGAGCCCCACGAGCCCGCCGGGCACGACCCCGGCCCCCTGGCCATGCTGCAGGACGAGGCGTTCCAGGGCGAGCTGGCCGAGGCGATCCGGGAGCTGCCCGAGCGCGAGCGCCTGGTCATGGCGCTCTACTACGATGAGGAACTCAACCTGCGTGAGATCGGCGAGGTGCTCGGGGTCTCGGAGTCGCGGGTCAGCCAGATCCACGGCCGGATCATGCTCAAGCTGCGCAACCGTCTCGGGGAGTGGCGGCGCGAGCAGCAGGAACGAACGGCGTAGCACGGCTTTGGCAAGGCCTCGAGATAGGGGGGCAATGTGGCAGCGGACAAGAACATGAAGATCCTCGTTGTGGACGATTTCTCCACGATGAGGCGGATCATCAAGAACCTGTTGCGCGAACTCGGCTACAACAACGTGGTCGAGGCCGACGACGGCAACACGGCGCTGCCCATCCTGCAGAAGGGCGGGATCGACTTTCTGATCACCGACTGGAACATGCCGGGCATGACCGGTCTGGAACTGCTCAAGCACGTCCGTGCCGACGCCAATCTCAAGGACCTGCCCACGCTGATGGTCACCGCCGAGGCCAAGCGCGAGCAGATCATGGAGGCGGCGCAGGCCGGGGTGAACGGCTACATCGTCAAGCCCTTCACCGCGGCGACGCTGCGCGAGAAGATCGACAAGATCTTCGAGCGGGTCCAGGCAGGCGGGGGATGAGCAGCATGCGCCGGGAGCAGGGCAGCAGCGGCGCCGACCTCGAGGCGTACCGCCGCGCCGCGCAGCAGTTACTGGAGCACGTCGACGCCGGGGACAGCGAGGGTGCCCAGACGGTCATCGACGACCTGACCCACCTGCGGGAGACCGAGCTCTTCCGCGAGCTGGGGACGCTGACCCGGGATCTGCACGAGGCGATCAAGGCGTTCAACTACGACGAGCGCCTGGCCGATATCACCTCCCAGGAGATCCCCGATGCCCGCGAGCGCCTGAACTACGTCATCACGATGACCGAGCAGGCCGCCCACCGCACCCTGACGGTGATCGAGGGCAGTGCGCCGCTGGCGCAGGAGCTGGCCGAGGAGGGGGCACGGCTGGCGGAGCGCTGGCAGGCCTTCCAGCGCCGCGAGCTCAATGTCGAGGACTTCCGCGAGCTCTCCCGCGAGCTGGATGGCTTCCTCAACCGGGTCCAGGCAGACAGTCGGCAGATCAGCGATCAGCTCAACGAGGCGTTGATGGCCCAGGACTACCAGGACCTGACCGGGCAGATCATCCGCAAGGTCATCGCCCTGGTCGAGGAGGTCGAGTCGAACCTGGTCCAGCTGGTGCGCATCTCCGGGCAGCGCTTCGAGGAGGAAGGCCAGCAGCCCTCCACCCGGCCGGCCGAGGACGCCGAGGTGGCCAGCGAGCGGATGCGCCGCGGCGAGGGGCCGACCATGCCCGGCAAGGGTGGCGACGACGTGGTCAGCGGGCAGGACGAAGTGGACGATCTCCTGTCGAGCCTGGGGTTTTAGCCCGGGCACCGAGAAGCCCAACAACAGCGGAGGCCGAGCATGGCCATCGACCTCGACGACGACATCGTGCAGGACTTCCTGGTCGAGTCTCGGGAGATCCTCGACCGGCTGGGCGAGCAGCTGGTGGATCTGGAGCAGCACGGCGAGGACCAGGATCTGCTCAATTCGGTCTTCCGCGGCTTCCACACCATCAAGGGGGGCGCCGGGTTCCTCGGGCTCGATCCGCTGGTTGAGGTCTGCCACCGCACCGAGGACGTCTTCAACCTGCTGCGCAATGGCGAGAAGCAGGTCTCGCCGGAGCTGATGGACACCGTCCTGCGCGCGCTCGATGTGGTGGTCGCGCAGTTCGGGCAGATCGAGAACGGCAGCGACCCGGAACCGGCCTCGGCGGAGCTGCTCCAGGAGCTCGACCGGCTCAAGCAGGCGGATGCCGGTGCGCCGCCGGCCGCCGCCGCAGGGGCAGCGCAGGAGCAGCAGCCGGCCTCCCAGCAAGAGCAGACCGGCGACGACAGCGACGCCGAGTTCGATGAGCTGCTCACCGCCCTGGACGACGGCGACGAGGCCGCCACCTCCGGAGGCGGCGACGAGATCACCGACGCTGAGTTCGAGCAGCTGCTCGACGAGCTCCACGGCAAAGGTCAGCACCAGGGCAAGCCGGTGGCCGAGGATCCGGCCGCGGAGGCCGCCGAACCGGCCTCGGGCGGCGGGGACGACGAGATCACCGAGGAGGAGTTCGAGCAGCTGCTCGACAGCCTCTACGGCCCCGGAGCAGCGCCCGGCAAGGACGCGTCGCCGCCGGCGGTCGAAGGCGCGGGCGACGATGCGCAAAGCGCTTCGGCGCCGCCCCCACCCGGCGCGGCCGCGGCTGGCGAGCCGCAGGCGGGCGAGCCGGG